>JAFANO010000344.1 GCA_019232645.1 Planctomycetaceae bacterium
GAGGGCCAGCGGCACGTGCCGCCGGCCTCGGATGCGGCGATGCATGCTTATGAGTTGCACCTCGAAGGTGGGGATGAAATATTCGGGCTAGCGCATCAGGTCGGTGATGCCCATTCGAAACAACTGAGGACCCATCGAGGTGAGGCGTCATGTCCATGAGGGAAGCGATGATTGAGACCTTCCTCTCGTGCCCTGGCATCCCCTCATCCGGCCAGCTCGCGGAGGCGCTTGAGCAGGTCGAGGGCGGCTTCGGGGGTCAGGGACGCGAGGTCGACCTGGCGCAGCGCGTCGAGCAGCGGGTCGGGCAGGGCGGCGAAGAGGCTGTTCTGGAGGGCGCGGCCGGTCTTGACCTTGCGGATCGGCCCGGAGGGGTGGCCGGGGTCGGGGCCGTGCTGCTTCTCCAGGAACGCGAGGATCTCGCGGGCGCGGTCCAGCACCGGGGCCGGGACCCCCGCCAGCCGCGCCACGTGGATGCCGTAGCTCTGGTCGGCGCCGCCGGGCACGATCCGGTGGAGGAAGACGATCTCCCCCTCGCTCTCGAGGACGGCCACGTTCGCGTTGCGGAGCCTCGGCTTGGTCTTCTCGAGCTCGACCAGCTCGTGGTAGTGCGTCGCGAACAAGGTCCGGCAGCCGACGCGGTCGTGCAGGTGCTCGGTGATCGCCCAGGCCAGCGAGATGCCGTCGAAGGTGCTGGTGCCTCGGCCGATCTCGTCGAGGATGACCAGGCTCTGCGGCGTCGCGTTGTTGAGGATATTGGCCGTCTCGGTCATCTCGACCATGAACGTGCTCTGGCCCCGGCTCAGCTCGTCGGTCGCGCCGACGCGCGCGAAGAGGCGATCGACGATGCCGACCCGCGCCCTCGAGGCGGGGACGAAGCTGCCCATCTGCGCCAGGATCGCTATCAGGGCGACCTGGCGGATGGCGGTGCTCTTGCCGGCCATGTTCGGGCCGGTGATCAGAAGGATCGTGCCGGCGTCGGGGCCGAGCGCGGTGTCGTTGGGGACGAAGTCGCCGGGGGGCATCACGGCGTCGAGGACCGGGTGGCGGCCGGCCTCGATCTCCAGCACCGGCTCGGCGACGACCTCGGGCTGGCAGTAGCCCTGCTTCACCGCCAGCTCGGCCAGGCCGCGGAGCACGTCGGCCTGCGCCAGCACGCCCCCCGCCTGCACCAGCCGGGGGGCCTCGGCCGCCACCCGGTCGCGGAGGGTGAGGAACAGCTCGTATTCCAGCGCGTTGGCGCGGTCCTCGGCCTTGAGGACCCGGTCCTCGTACTCCTTCAGCTCGGGCGTGATGTACCGCTCGGCGTTCTTGACCGTCTGCTTGCGGATGAAGTCGGCGGGGATCGTCTTGCCCCTCGCCTGCGCGTGCGAGATCTCGATATAGTAGCCGAAGACCTGGTTGAACCCGACCTTGAGGTTGTCGATGCCGGTCCGCCGGACCTGCTCGGCCTGGTACTTGGCGATCCACGACTTGCCGCCCCGCGCCGTCTCGCGCAGCTCGTCGAGCTCGGGGTGGTAGCCATCCTTGATCAGGCCCCCCTCCTTCAGGGGAAGGGGCGGGCTCTCGACCAGCGCGGCCGCGATCTCGGCGCGGATCTCGGGGCAGAGCTCCAGCGCGGTCTCCAGCTCGGAGAGCCGCCGCGACCGCCGCGCGGTCAGCCGGGCCTTGATCCTCGGCAGCAGGGCCAGCGTCTTGCCCAGCGCCACCAGGTCGCGCGGCATGGCACGACCGGTGGCCGCCCGCGCGGCGAGCCGCTCCAGGTCGTACGCCTCCCCCAGCGCGTCGCGGAGGTCGTTGCGCAGCGACGGGTCGCGCGCGAGCTCGGCGACCGCCTCGTGCCGCGCGGCGATCAGGTCGGGGCGGGTCAGCGGCGTCGTCAGCCAGTCGGCCAGCAGGCGGGCGCCCATCGGCGTGACGGTCCGGTCGATGACCTGCAGCAGCGAGCCCTCGCGCTTGCCCTCGCGGAGGGTCCGGGTCAGCTCCAGGCTCCGGCGGGTCATCTCGTCCAGCGCCATCGTATCGGCGCGGCGATAGGGGGCCAGCCGGGTCAGGTGGCCAAGCGACGACTTCTGCGTCTCGCGGAGGTAGGCCACCAGCGCGCCGGCGGCCCGCACCTCGATCGCCTCGTCGTCGACGCCGAAGCCGGTCAGGGTCGTCGTCCCGAGCTGGTCGTGAAGGGCCTTGCGGGCCTGCTCGGCCTGGAAGTCCCACGACGGCCGGGTCGTGATCGCCAGGCCCGGCTGGGCCCGGAGCGTCCGGACCCAGGGGGCGTCGAGGCTCAGCTCCGAGACCAGCGCCTCGGCCGGATTGAGCCGGGCGACCTCGTCGGCCAGCTCGGTCCGGGAGACTCCCGTCAGCGAGAACTGCCCGGTCGAGACCTCCACCCAGGCCAGGCCGAGCTTCCCCTTGACCTCGACGACGGCGACCAGGTAGTTCGCCGCCTTCGGGTCGAGCAGCGCCTCGTCGGTCAGCGTCCCCGGCGAGACGACGCGGACGACCTCGCGCTTGACCAGCCCCTTGGCGAACCTCGGGTCCTCCACCTGCTCGCAGACGGCCGCACGCTGGCCCGCCTGCACGAGCTTCGCCAGGTAAGACTCGAGCGCCGGGTGGGGAAATCCCGCCATCGGCAGGGCGTTGGGACCTTTGTCCTTGTCGCGCGTCGTCAGCGCCAGCCCGAGCAGCGCGGCGCCCCGCTCGGCATCCTCGCCGAACATCTCGTAGAAGTCGCCCATCCGGAAGAGCAGCAGGGCCTCGGGATCGCGCGCCTTCAACTCGCGATACTGCTGCATCATCGGCGTCAGAGACGGCTCACTCATGGCACCCCATGACGCCCCACGAAGAACGACGAACGCGAAGCGGGCCCCGCCGGGACGATTCCGACGGCCGTCTTCGCGTCCTTCGATCCTTCGTGGCGAGTCGTCCCGCTCGGATCAGAACTTGTCGAGGGCCTGCCGCTCTTCGGGATAGATCTCGAAGACCTGGTCGAGGCGGGTGATCTTGAAGACTTCGAGGAGATCGGGGTGGATGCAGCAGAACTTGAGCTTGCCCTTGACCGCACCGACCTTCTTCTTCAGGTTGATCAGCTTACCCAGCGCGGCGCTGGAGAGGTACTGCACGTTGCCGAAATTCAACAGCAAGTTCTTGTGCCCCTCATCTTCCACCAAGCTATAGAGCTGGTCGCCGACTTCCTGGATGTTCTCCTCGGTGACGATCTTGGTGTCCACGAAGCTGACGACCGTGACCCCATTGACGTTCTCGAGGCGGAGATGACGTCGAGCGGCGTGCGACATCAGGAAGACTCCTGTCCAAGATCGGAACCGTACCCTACCAGCCAGAGGAGCGGCAGGACATTCAGGCCGGTCCCGCAAGCGGCCTCGCGGGCTCGGACCGGATCCCGACGGACCGCCCCGAGCGAGCGCGGCACCGAGGCATCTCCCTAAGTGTGTACTACAAGATGGCGCGGAATCAAGGGTCCACCCGAACACGACTTGGACCGGTCCCCCGCGGCGGCCCGCCGAGGGCCCTCCTCGGCGCGGGGCAGGGCCATCGGTCCTCTTCGGCCCGGAGCCTGGGGCCGCGCCAGAGGCCGATCCGTTGTGCTACAATCCCTGGGAGGGCGACGCCACCTGGCCCGCGCGAGGCGGGGCCGTCCAGGATCCGGATCGAGCGAGAGGCAGGAGGAGCGCCGATGCCGCCGCCGCTGGAGACGTTCCCGAACCAGTTCCCCGACCGCGAGTACGAGATCGAGATCACCTGTCCCGAGTTCACCGCGGTCTGCCCCAGGACCGGGCAGCCCGATTTCGGGACGATCGTCATCACCTACGTCCCGGGCGCGTCGTGCATCGAGCTGAAGAGCCTGAAGCTCTATCTCTTCGAGTATCGCAACCGCGGGATCTTCTACGAGCATTCGGTCAACACGATCCTCGACGACTTGGTCGCGGCCTGCCAGCCGAGGCGGATGCGGGTGATCGGCCAGTTCACGCCGCGCGGGGGGATCTCGTCGCGGATCACCGCGTGCTTCGACGCGCGGGCTGTCCCCACGGGCACCGACGAAGCGATCCGGATCGTCTGACGCGGCGCCCGGCGGGTCGAACCCGCGCGCAGGGGGCGTCCCCCTTTCCGCTCTCCGCAAATCGATCTGTTCGCAGGATCATCCGAAGAAGCCATCGGATCCCCGTCCCCTGCCGATCAGGTGGCGGGATCCTCCTCTTCGAGGCTTCCAGGGGGATAGGAGCATGTCTCAGCCGGGAATCTTGACGCTGACGACCGACTTCGGGACCGATGGCCCGTACGTGGCCGCGGTCAAGGGGGTCATCCTGGGCCTGGCGCCCGGGACGCAACTGATCGACGTCACGCACACGGTCTCGCCCCAGAACATCTTGGAGGGAGCCTTCGTGCTCGCCGGGATCGTCGACGCGTTCCCGAAGGGGACGGTCCATCTGGTCGTGATCGACCCCGGCGTGGGGACCGACCGGCGCCTGATCGCGGTCGCGCTGGCCGATCAATGGTTCGTGCTCCCCGACAACGGCCTGATCAGCGCCCTGGTCCGGACGCACATGCCGACCGGGATCTGGGAGATCGCCAACCCGAGCATCTACCGCGCTCCGGTCTCGTCGACCTTCCACGGCCGCGACATCCTCGCGCCGGCCGCCGCGCACCTGCTGCTCGGTCGCGACCCCGCGGAACTCGGGCCCGTCCGGACCAAGGTCGTCACCATCAAAAGCTTCGAGGCGACCAGGGACGAGAGCGGCTTCGTCGGTGAGGTCGTCTTCCGCGACTCGTTCGGCAACCTGATCACCAACATCGCCTCGGAGTGCCTGGGCTGCACCGCCCAGGACGCCTGGACGATCCAGGTTGCCGACGCCGAGATCCACCGCCTGAACCAGACCTACGGCGAGTCCCCCCCCGGCACCCTCATCGCCCTGCCCGGGAGCCTGGGCTGGATCGAGGTCGCCATCGTCAACGGCGATGCCGCGCGCCAGTTGACCGCCGGCCCGGGGACCACCGTCTGGGTGCGAAAGAGGCGCGGATGACGGCAACCGGAAGACTCACCAGCACGACCACGAGCAGGCGCTGAAGCGCGGCGACGGCCAGCCCTCCCGTGACACCGTCATCTCGCAACGTGTCGAGCGACTCTTTATGACTCCAGCGGCGGAAAATCTTTGCTTCCCGCGGCACGGTCAGGTAGCCTGGGAGTCGATCGCAAGTGAGAAACGTCATGTCCGCGGGGGCGGGAACTCCCCTCGTTCCCACGCTCCCGCGTGGGAATGCCTCTGGGGATGCTCCGCGTCCCTCCGGACAACCGTGGATGACGACGCAGAGCGTCGCAGCTTGATCTCCGCGTCTCTGGATGGATATCGATGTCCACCCCCGTAATCCGCGGGCTCATGGGGTCTGCTTGGTGGATCTGGCGGGTTTTGCCGCCTCGACTTCTTGATCCTCTTGCACTTCAAGGCAGCCCAACGGTGAGCCTCCACCATGCTGGCCACATGAGCCAATCCGTGACGGTCAGGACTTCGCTCGTCGCAAGGGTCAGCCTACCAAGAACACCTTCGCGAAGGTCGTCGAAAGATTCAGGGGGAATCGCGCTATGGAAACGACCCGAGAAGATCCGTCTCCGTCCCTCCAAGCGCCCGACGTTGTGCTGACCGGGTCGCCGGCCGAGGCCAGGCAGTATGAGTTCACGCCAAGCGAGAACGCGACCATCGCCAACCTCGCCTGGAAGATGAACTTCGTCGGGCTCTTCGTGCTGGCGCTCGGCCTCCTCGGGATCCTCTTCGGGTCTTGACGAGGCAGGGCTTCCCGATCTTCTCGGGGACCCTCTACGCCATCGTCGGGCTCTGGACCCAGCGGTCGGCCGTCTCGTTCCGGAAGGTCGTCGATACCCAGGGCAAGGACATCACACACCTGATTAGGAGTTACGCAGTTGGTGGACAGAGGCTACTACGTGCATGGAACTCTGAGTAGATGGGGTGAGATGGGACCTGGAGTTGAGGGACCCCATACTTCTCAGAAGGTGTTTGGGAATTTGAACAGTCTGGTTAATTTTTCGACCATCGAGTCTCCTGGAGATGTCGCACCGATCGTTTCGTCCCGCGACCCAACTGGAGCCCGCACCTCCCATGCCCAGGAATCCGAAGCACCCCTGTCCGCCTCGGGCGGCGACGACCCAACCGCGACGCGCCGACGACACGGACCTGACCGACGCGCAATGGGCCATCCTCCAGACGTTGTTGCCCCCCGCGCCCGGCGGTGGTCGCCCCCGGACCACAGACCTGAGGGAGGTCCTCAACGCGATCCTCTATCTCTTGCGTACCGGCTGTGGCTGGCGCTTGCTCCCTCAGGACTTTCCCCCGGCGGGAACCGTGTACGACTCCTTCAAACAGGGGCGCCGCGACGGGACGATCACGCGGATTCATGAGACGCTGCGTGCGCGGGTGCGGGAGGCCTCCGAACACGATCCCGAACCCTCGGCAGCCAGCCTGGAGAGCCCATCGGTCAAGACCACCGAGGTGGGCGGCATCCAGGGTTTCGACGCGGGGAAGAAGGTCAAGGGCCGGAAACGTCATCTCGTGGTGGACACGCTCGGATGGGTGATGGCGGTGGTAGTGACGTCCGCCGGTGTGCAGGACTATCATGGGGCCAAGCCGGTGTTGGCGACGATTCGGGGCCGCTGTCCCCGGCTGAAGGTCGTGTGGGCGGATGCGATTGATGAGAAGCAGTGGCTGATCGAGTGGGTCCGGAGCGAATGTGGCTGGGAGTTGGTGATCATCAAGCGGAGCGACGGGGAGAAGGGGTTCAAGCTCCTGCCAAAGCGTTGGGTGGTGGAGCGGACCTTCGCCTGGCTGGGGCGCTCTCGTCGCCTCAGCAAGGATTACGAGAAGTTGCCGGAGACGAGCGAAGTCATGATTCGGATGGCAATGATTCATATCATGGTCCGGCGTTTGGAACCGACGTGCCAATATTGCCTAGCTTCACAGAAACCGGTCGATGAGGATTCGCAAGCCGCCTAAGTTTCCAAATACCCTCTCAGACATCCCAGGGCCCCTTGCACCTAGATACATAAGTCGACCAACTGCGTAACTCCTACTGATGTTTGCCCTGGAAGACCTGCGGAAGCTCTACACGCTCCAGTTCTGGATCTGCGTGATCGTGCTGGTGGCCGTGGTGGCCGGTCTGGTCGCGGTCATCCGCACGCTGGATTCGTAAGGTTCACGATCGTGTCAACGGTGGGTCCGACCCCGAGCATTGACCCCGAGAAGAGGGAGGTCCCATGATTCGTTCGTGTGTTCATATGATGCTAACAGTCGTGCTGGCCCTCGCGGGTCTCTTGGCGCCCGCGAATCGCGGCCGGGATGGAGCCCGCGCGGCCGAGGAACAGGGGCCGGTCAAGTCGGAGCGGGGGGGGTTCATCGAGACGACCCCGCGGCACCGGTTCGAGGTCTTCTTCTACAAGACCGGGCTGAGGATCTTCCCCCGCAGCAGCTCGGGGGACCCCGTCACCATCTCCGGGCTGACCGGCAGCGCGGCCTGCTCACTGCCCGGGGCCCCGCAACCTCTCGTCTATCCGCTCAAGGGGGGCACCCCGATCCGGGGCCAGGAGCCCGAATCGCTCGACCTGGCCACGGACCTGAGCTGGGTGCCGGTCGGGGAGACGAAGGTCCAGATCACGATCGAAGGCCTGGCCGACCCCGCCGAACGTCGCGTGTCATTCTCGGTCCCCTTCGAGCCGGTCAAGCCGGGGGCGGCCGTCCGCGTGTCCGAATCGGTGGCGCGTCCCAGCCCGGCCTCGCCCTCCCCGTCCGCCCCGAGTTATACCTATCAGTCCGGGTATTACGGGTACGGGTATTACCCGACGGCGTCCCCCGCGAGTCCCGTCGCCGCCGCGCCCGCCCCGGCCCAGTATTCTGCCTTCGCACGGGAGGTGCCTCTCGAACGTCCCTGGGCGAGCCCCAACCAAGATGATGACTATGACGCCTATCACCAAGCGCTCTTCGGAGGCTGAACCGACGGTGGATCTCGGGGAGGACAGCGCCCGGAGGGGCGTCCCCGCGACCGAAGCATCGACTGAACCCCGCTTCGCAGACGGCCCATTCCGGATGGCAAGCGAGCGAGCGGCCATTCGGCATCAGTCAAGATTCGTCCGCCATGCGGGGGACAAGAGGGCAAGCCATCACGTCACCCGCGACGGCTCAATTCCCCCGAACCCGGCTCGAACGCACCTCGATCCTGACGGGAGGGTCCCATGAAAGCGACAATGATGTGGCGTCTGGCGGTCATCCTGGTGGGGCTGGCCTGCGCACCGGTGCGGGCGGCGGATCCGGACGAGGCCTGGCGTGAGGACCACGACGCCGGCTGGAAGGCGTTCCGGGCTGCCCGACTGGACGAGGCCGAGCGCCGGCTCAGGTCGGCCGAGCGGGAGGCCCATGCGTTCGGTCAGGACGACCCGAGGCTGGCCACGACGCTCGACCACCTCGCCTGGGTCCTGGCCGCCAAGGGCAAGCTCGACGAGGCGGAGTCGCTCGCGAAACGAGCCCTGGAGATGCGGCAGGCCCGCCAGGGGGCCGACTCACTCGCGGCGGCCCGAAGCCTGAACACGCTGGGGTGCATCTACGACAACGCCGGCAAGTTGGACCAAGCCCGCTCGTTCTTCGAGCGCTGCCTGGCCATCCGGGAGAAGGTGAAGGGGCCGAACGACCTGGGCGTGGCGGCGACCCTCGACAACCTGGGCGCGGTCGCCCACCTCCAGAACCGGCTGGATGAAGCCGAGGCGTATTACAAGCGGGCCCTGGCCACGCGCGAGCAGATCCCCTCGGCCCCGGAGGTCACGCTGGCCCCGACGCTGCACAACCTGGCAACCTGCTACCTCGAACAAGGAAGGTATGACCAAGCGGAGCCGCTTTACCGCCGCGCGGTGGCGATCTGGGAGAAGAGCCTCGGCCCCGACCACCCCGAGCTCGCCACCAGCCTGGAGGCGCTCGCTTGGCTCGAGTATAAGCGCGGCAATCCGGTCGAGGCCACGACGTTCAACAAGCGGGCCTTGGCCATCCTCGAGCGCGCCCTGGGGCCCGACCACCCCCATGTCGGACGTTGTTCTCTCAAGCAGGGGAAGATCTGTTGCGCTTGCGGTCACGTGGAGGATGCCGACACCTCCTTCAAGGAGGCGATCCGGATCTGCAAAAAGACCGCGCCGAACGATCTCGCGGGCCTGGCCAAGATTCTGGAGGAGTATGCCGGCATGCTCCGCACGGAAGGCCGGGCCGCCGAGGCGGAGCCGTACGAAGCCCGCGCCCGATCGCTCCGGGAGATGACGGGTCGGGCCACCGCGCCAAAGTAACGTTGTCCGGGTCACCCAACGAGTGACCGGTGCGGACGTCCACGGCCACGGGCACACAGATCGCGAAGGATCCCCATCAACCACCAGGGACCGACCGCGGAGGTGCGGAGGAGAGAATCGCCGAGGGCCGGGTCGGTCAGCCCGTCGTTTCCGCGCGATCCGGCCAGGGCTCGAGTGGGACCTCGGCGCCGCTCTCGACGTCGTGGAAGGTGACGGTCAGCGACGGGAGGTCGACGAGGGCGAACGTCCGCGAGGTCTGCACGACGGGCATCGAGACGGTCGAGCCGGGGTTAACCACCAGGCCCGACTCGCAACGGAACCACATCGGCTCGTGCGTGTGCCCGACGACCAGGAGATCGGCGCCGAGCGTCCCGAGCAGGCCCCGGAGGACGGCCGGCGGATGGCTCGCGCGCGTGACGAACTCCATGTCGCTGCGGGGAGACCCGTGGACGATCACCGCGATCTGGGGCCCATCGGCGATGAGCCGGTAAAACGGCAGGCGCTCCAGGAACTCGAGCGTCTCGGCGGAAGGGGTGCCCCCGCCGAACTCGTCGGGCTCTCCCGGCCCTCGCTCCAGCGCCCAGCGGTCATGATTGCCCCGGACGCAGTCGATCGCGTGTTCCTTCAGGAACGCGACGACGCGGTCGGGGAACGGGCCGTAGCCGACGACGTCCCCCGCGCAGACGATCGTGTCGGCCGCCAGGGTGGTGAGGTGGGCCCAGGCGAGCTCGAGCGCCAGGGGGTCGCCGTGCACGTCGGAGATCAGGCCGAGCTTCATGGTCGCCCCTCGAGGTCCTGCGCGGCCCGGGCGGCCTGCGCCGCCAGCTCGGAGGCGCGGCGGGTCGCCGCCTCGACCGCGTCGATCAGCGCCGCGCGGACGCCGCCGCGCTCCAGGGCATGCAGGCCCGCGATCGTCGTCCCGCCGGGGCTGGTCACCTGATCCTTGAGCACCCCCGTGTGCTGGCCCGTCTCCAGGACCATCCGCGCCGCCCCCAGGACGGTCTGCGCGGCCAGCGTCGTCGCGACCTCGCGGGGCAAGCCGACGCGGACGCCGCCGTCGGACAGCGCCTCGATCATCACGAAGACGAACGCCGGTCCGCTGGCCGACAGCCCGGTCACGGCGTCGAGCAACGGCTCGGGGACGCGGAACGCCCGCCCGACCGCCCCCACGCAGGAGTGCACGACGGCCTCGTCCGACTCCCGGGCGTGCGGGCCGAGGCAGTAGCCCGACGCCCCCGCCCCGACCAGCGCCGGCGTGTTCGGCATGACCCGCGCCAGCCGTCGGCCCTCCCCCAGGCCCGCCCCCAAGGTCGCCAGCGAGACGCCGGCGGCGATCGAGATGACCAGGTGCTCGGGCGTCACCTCCGGCCGAAGGTCCTCCAGGATCTGTGGCATGACCTGCGGCTTGACCGAGAGCACCAGGACGTCGCTTTCCCGCGCGACCCGACGATTCGAATCCGTCACCGCGACCCCCGCGGCGGCCGCCAACGCCGAGCGGGCCGCCGCGTCGGGGTCGCTGGCCAGGATCGACTCGGCCCCGACCGTCCCGGCGCGGATCATCCCGAGGGCCAGCGCCGTCGCCATCTTGCCGCTGCCGATGAACCCCCAGCGCGGGCCCGAGCTTCCCGACGTCGTCATCGTGTTGCGTCCCCTCAGGGAGGGCGGGCGATGGGCGAAAGGTGTCCCCCCAGTCCCGCATCCCGATCCTCAAACCCCCGTGAACGATGAAAGATACTTCCCCGCTCGCGCCCGTCGCAACCGGAGACGCCGGAAATTCCAGGCCCGCCGACGGGATGGCCTTGTCAAACCGCTCACAATTTGGAAAATTATTGTCTTTTCCACCAACCTCCGATCGCGCGGTCCCCGGGAGAGCGAGTCGTGGCCGTACCTAAGAGAAGAAAATCAAAATCTGCCAAGGGGATGCGTCGGAGCCACGACTTCCTGGTCGCGCCGGCCTTGAACATCTGCCCCCAGTGCAAGCTCGCGTTCCCGCCGCACAAGGTTTGCGATCTCGTCGAGGAATGCGGCAACATCCAGCGGAGCAAGACCCACAACCCCCTGGCCAAGAAAAAAGCCTGAGCCTGAACGGCGGAAGGAGCCGGTCCGATGGGACGCGAGTGTGAAGTCAGCGGCAAGAAGACCTCGTTCGGCAATCACGTCACCAGGCGCGGCAAGGCGAAGTACCTGGGCGGCGTCGGCAAGAAGACCACCGGCGTCAGCCGCCGCACCTTCAAGCCGAACCTCCAGCGGATCCACGTCTGGTTGCCCAACGGCAAGACCTGCTACGTCCGGGTCGCCACCTCGGTCATCCGGACCGGCGTGCTCACCCTGGAAGTCGATGGGAAGAAGCAAACCTTCCCCTTGATCAAGGCCTCCAAGGGCAGCGCCAAGAAGCGGGCGGAGCTCGGCAACCTGTACCCGATTTAAGCTGCCCACGGCTGAATCCTGGGGATTTCCGTCTCGATCGCGAGATCCACCAGTCGTGTGGCCACCTCATGGTTGGCCAGAGCCCAGATGCTCTGATCGGCGTCGATCCGACGGGTGCTCCTCGGAGCTCGGGGATCGAGTCGCAACGATCGGGCGGTCTTCCTGGGAACCGCGGGCTTTTCTAAAACATGAATCAAATTGTCCACGCCTGAGACAGTGCACAATGCTTCTTGAGAGAAGAAACGCGAGGGACGACAGTCCTCCGGCCCTGCCCGGTGAACGACTCGGGAACCCGAACCACGATGCACCTCACCGCCCTCTCTCTGAGCCTCATCCTCACCGCGCTCGCGGCCGCGCCCGAGCCGCGGCAACCGGCCTGCAAGCTCTATGTGGCCAACTCCGCGGGCAACGACATCCACGTCATTGACACCGCCACGAATCGCGTGATCAAGCGCATTGAGGTCGGGCCCGAACCGCATGGCCTGGCCGCCACCGCCGGCGGCGACAGGATCTTCCTCACCATCGAGAATACCAAGGGCGACCGGGGAGAACTCCTCTGGTTCGACCCGCTCTCCGACACGGTGATCCGGCGGCTCGCCGTCGGCCCGCGGCCGAACCAGCTCGCGGTGACACCCGACGGGTCGATCGCCTACGTCCCCTGCGACGATGCCACCTGGTGGGTCGTTGACACGGTGAAGGCCGAGGTGCTCACGAGGATCGCCACGGGCGGTCGCCCGCATAATACGTTGTGCTCGCCTGACGGCCGCCGGATGTACCTGGGGCCGAAGGGTTCGTACCACGTCCTGATCGCCGACACCGCCACTCACAAGCTCGTCGGGGAGATCCCGCTGTCCGACGCGCCCCGGCCGATCGCCCTCTCGAAGGACGAGACGCGGCTCTACGCGAATGTCGACACGCTGATCGGGTTCGAGGTCGCCGACATCCCGCTCCGTGCGGTGATCCACCGGGTCGAGGCGGAAGTGCCCGAGGGGCTCCTACGGAAGGCGAGCCGGAGCCACGGGATCGGCCTGCGCCCCGGCGAGAAAGAGCTGTGGATGTGCGACGTCTTCCACGACCGGACCTATGTGTTCGACCTGACCACGGAGCAGCCCCGGCAGGTCGCGACGATCGTGATGAAGGGGGGCGGCTACTGGATGGCCTTCTCCCCGGACGGCACCCGCTGCTACATCAGTGAGCGGGTCGGGAACACGGTGGCCGTGATCGACACCGACACCCGGGAGACGATCGCGCGGGTCGCAGTGGGGAACGCCCCGAAGCGGGTCCTCGTGGTTGCGCTGCCGCAGGGGCTGGCGTCGGGCGGGAGATGAGGACGAGACGAGGGCCCGGTGCAGTTGGGTCAAAGTGTCCGAGCTGTCAACGTCTCCCCGATCGGGATTCGGGACTGCTCGATGGCCGGGTGCGCCGTTCGGGGTGGAGGATGCACTCCTTCCGCCGGTTTCCAGCCGGGTATTCCGGCAGGGTACTTGAGCGCGATCGGTCGACCTTCGAGACCCGTGACGCAAGCTCAACCCGGCTGCGGTACGAACTGCCGAGCCCAGGACGCGTCTTCCGGCGTGAGCGCCGGTTCGGGGGCATTCTCATAGATGTAATCTTCGTAGCCCGACGCGTCGTAGATTCGGTCAAGCACCTCTTGGAGATCAAGCTGGGCGTCTCCGTCGGGTCGACGTAACGGGATCGGGATGAGAGGCAATCGATCCCGAAGGGAAAGAGGCCACAGGCCCGCTTGAGGACGCTCCTCGACCCGACTGACCAGGACCGAGTAGGAGCACTCGGGCCGGTCGGCCAGGGGCATCGGCCGGCCACCCCGGAGGAGGTCGATTTCCACCAGGTGGACCCGGCTGCCCAGCAGGCTCTCGCGCTTGGCCAGGTATTGCTCGCGGTCCGAACCGGTCCGCTTGTGCGACGGGCTCAGCAGCTCGATGACCGTAATCAGCTCCCGGTTGTGGCGATCCCGGACCTCCAGGAACGCCAGCCTCTCGATGTCTTGGACCGGGAGGCGGACCTGGGCGGGGGCTTCTAAAATGCCGGCGGCTGGCCGTTCGGCAGCGTGCGCCGGGGAACGGCCGACGGCCAGGTCGGCCCGCCCGAGGAGCCGCCGCGGCTCGTGAGGGAGTTCGTGGACGTAGACGTGCTCGTCGAGCTTCACGATGTAGTTGGGCCGGACCTGGGGGACCAACCGCTCCGCGATCGCGGGCAGGAACTTCGCGTGGAAGTCGTGCCATGCGTCGTCCTGCTCGAGGTAGGGGTTCATCCCGGGGAAAGGTGATGGCATCGCGGTGTCCCCCGGCCTGAGTACTACTTACTGATCGGTGCGCAATGAACGTCAAGTCGAGAAATCGGCTTCGC
>JAFANO010000405.1 GCA_019232645.1 Planctomycetaceae bacterium
TATATGCCCGGGCCGGTAGACCGGTTCGCGAGGGGATGGGCCCCGGTCAGGCTCATCGGCGGCTCGACGGTCCGGCCCATCCCTCAGGGCCGGGAGCCCCCCCCTGCCCCGATCGCCAGCGCGATCCAGCCGATCAGGAACCCGACACCCCCGATCGGCGGGATCATCCCGAGCCATCTCTGGCCGGTGAGGCCGTAGGCGTAGAGGCTGCCCGAGAACAGGAGCGTCCCGACCAGGAACGCCCACCCGGCCGCCGACAACGCCGCGCCCGGCCGTCCCACGAGGGCGAGGATCCCGACGGCCATCAGCGCCAGCGCGTGGTACATCTCATGGCGCGAGGCCGTCAGGAAATTCTCCAGCCGTCTCTGTTTCTCCGTGGCCACCTGGGAGGTGTCGCTCTCCAGCACCTTCAACCGGTCCTTCAAGCCGTGCGCCCCGAAGGACCCGGCGACGACCGCCAGGAATCCCGAGATCGCGCCGATTCGAACCCATGCCCAGCCGTCCATCCGATCATCCTCCAGTCCTTCGGGAACTGTCCCAGAATCCCTCATGGTGCCGGCCCGGGGCGGGGCGAGACCGGGCTTTCCGCCCCGTCCAGGCCTCCCCGGCCGGTCGTCAGGTCATGACCCGGCTCATGGCGGGGATGGTCTCGTTCTTGAGGATCAAGGCGCGCGCCTCGGCGGCGAGGAAGAGCGAGCCGGTCACGCAGATCAGCCCGTCGCGGGGCGCGATCCGACGCGCGGCCGCCAGGGCCTCGGCGGGGTCGGCCGTGACGCTCGTGGCGCGGCCATCGAGCTCGAGGATCGCGGCGGCGACGTCTTCGGGGGGGACCGAGCGGGGGTTCTCGACGTAGCGGGTCGCCACCAGCGCGTCGAAGCAGGGCAGCAAGGCCCGCAGTTGCCCCTTCAGGTCCTTGTCGCGGGTCGTGCCGAAGACCAGGGTCCGATGGGTGACCGGGAAGCAGGCGCGGAGGGTCTCCACCAGCGCCTCGGCCGAGGCGACGTTGTGGGCGCCGTCGATGACCAGGTAGGGGGACTCGCCCAGGACCTCGACCCGAGCCGGCCACTGGAGCGTGGCAAAGCCCCGGACGACCGCCGCACGATCGACGACCAGGCCCTGCTCGGCCAGGACATCGAGGCTCGCCAGCGCGACGGCGGCGTTCCGCGCCTGGTGTGGGCCGAGCAAGGGGAGGTCGAGCACGCCCCAGTCGGTCCGCCAGCTCCGGACCGCGACGCGGCCCGCGGCCGGTCGCGCCAGGGGCGGCGTCGGGGGCTCGTAACGATACGTGAAATCGACGTCGAGCTCCCGCAGCGCGCAGCCGCGCTGGCGGGCGATCCGGGCGATCGGGGCGCGGGCCTCGGGCTCGCGGACGCCGCTGATGGCGGGGCGGCCGCGCTTGAGGATGCCGGCCTTCTCGGTCGCGATCGCCTCCAGCGTCGTGCCCAGTAGCCGGGTGTGGTCATACGAGATTGTGGTCACAACCGAGAGGGCAGGATGGACGACGTTGGTCGCGTCGAGACGGCCCCCCAGGCCCACCTCCAGCACGACCGCCCCGACCTGGCTCCGGGCGAAATGGAGCAGGCCCATCGCGGTGATGATTTCGAAGAAGGTCAACCTCCGATACGACCGGTCGGCGCAGCGCGCGTCGAGCTCCGCGACCGCCGGCCGGACCGCGTCGGTCAGCCCGATCAGCTCTCCGGGCGAGGCGGCCTGGCCGTCGATGGTGAAGCGCTCCTCGAGCCGGTGCAGGTGGGGCGAGCAGAACAGACCGACGCGGATCCCCGACGCCGAGAGCGCGGCGGCGAGCATCGCCGCCGTCGAGCCCTTCCCCTTGGTCCCGGCCACGTGGACGATCCGGAGCGCGTCGTGGGGGTCGCCCAGGAGCCGCAGCAGCCGCCGCTCCCATCCCAGCCGGAGCTCGGCCGGGCTCCTCGGCATGCCCAGCCACTCGTAGTTGAGACGGCCATACAGGAAGTCCAGGCTGTCTTGGTAGTCGTCGAGCATGGCGGAACGGTTCGGGCCCTGGGGCCGGGGGTTCACGCAAGGGTCGGCCGGCCCTTTGCCGCCGTGACAAACCTCAAGGCGAAGGCCCCTCGGAGTCCCCGGCCCGCGCCTGCGAGGGCCAGCGGGATCGCCTTGGCCTCGCCGCAGCTCCCAGCGGACCTGGCCCGGGGACCTGGGGACGTGGCGGATCGGGCCCTCGAGAGCCGTTTCAAAGGATACCGGTTCGGGGCCATCCCCGTCAGCTAAGCTCGGAGGCCATCGGGGCCTCGGACTCGATCTCGGCCAGGACGTCCCGGACGCGCCTCTGGAGCTCGTTGAGCGACAGGAGGCTCTTGAGCCAGTAGTCGACGACCCCCACCGCGTAACCTTCCAGGCGGGTGTCGGAATCGCCCAGGTTGGAGAGCATGACGACCTTGAGGTTCGTCGCCAGCGGGTCCTCGCGGAGCTCGTCCAGGACCTCGAACCCGTTGAGGTGCGGCATCCAGACGTCGAGGATCAGCAGCGCGGGCCGGTGCGCGACGACCAGGGCGACCGCCTCGCGGCCGTCGGCCGCCTCATGGACTTGATAACCGACCTTGCGGAGGCAGGCGGCGTAAATGGCCCGGAGATCGGGCTCGTCGTCGGCCAGGACGATCTTGGTACCCACGCGCTGGTCCCCCTCGGCTGTGCATCGGCTCTCGATCGGGTGGGGTCCGCCCATCCCGGTCAAAAGGTCAACAGCATACCCTGAAAGTGTGACGACCTACTAGAGTCAGTCTGACCCGGTGGGGTGATTTTCCTTGTATTATTTCAAAAGTAGGGGATATGTCCAGGAAGCCGTCGCGAAATCGGCCCTGAGGGCCGGCGCTCGCGCGATCGAGGCCGGCCCAAACCCGTCTTGACGCCCCGGGGTGGCTCGCTACGCTGGGTCCCGGATGCTTCCTCGCGCCCCGAGAGTCCGGGATGGCCCGCAGGAGGTCGGGCCGGCGCGAGAGGTCAGGGAGGACCTCGGCATGGCGTTTGACCTGGTCCGGCGCGTCGAGACGCTGGGCCGTCCCCGGATCCTTGTCCTCGGCGACTCGATCCTCGACCGTTACGTCTGGGGCGACGCCGAGCGGATCAGCCAGGAGGCACCGGTCCCGCTGCTCCGGGCCGACCACCGCGAGCACCGGCTCGGCGGCGCGGCCAGCGTGGCCTCGATGCTGGCGGCGCTCGGGGCCGAGGTCCGGCTCGCCGGCATCGTCGGTCGCGACACCGAGGCGGTGCAGGTCCGCAACCTCCTGGCCGAGCGGAGGATCGACGACGACCTCGTGCTGGCCCTCGACGACCGGCCGACCACGCTCAAGGAGCGGTACATCGGTCGGGCGCAGGATCGGCACCCGCAGCAGATGATCCGCGTCGATTACGAGACGCGCGACCCGATCCCGGGGCACGCCGAGGCCACGCTCCTCGAGCGGCTGCCCGACGCCGTCGCCGAGGCCGACGTGGTGCTGATCTCCGACTACGACAAGGGGGTGTGCACGCCGGCGCTGCTCCGCGCCCTGATCGACGTCTGCCGCAGCCTGGACGTCCGCGTGATCGCCGATCCGATCCGTTCGTCCGACTATTCGAAGTACCGCCGGGTGCATTGCATGACCCCCAACCGGCTCGAGGCGCAGCTCGCCACGGGGATGACGATCGCCCGGGCCGAGGATGCGCTGGCGGTCGGCAGGCGGCTGGTGGAGCGGCTCGACCTGGAGTCGGTCCTGGTGACGCTCGACCGCGACGGCATGGCGCTGGTCCGCGGCGACGGCCACGCCGAGCTGGTGCCGACGCGGCCCCGGCAGGTCTACGACATCACCGGTGCCGGCGACATGGTCCTTGCGGTGGTCGGGCTCTGCCTGGCCGCCGGCGGCGATTACGACGAGGCGGCCGCGCTGGGGAACGTGGCGGGCGGCCTGGAGGTCGAGCGGATCGGCGTCGCCCTGCTGTCGCGCGAGGAGATCTTGGCCGACCTGATCGTCCACCACCACGCCGGGGGGGGCAAGCGGCTCGATCGCGACGCCCTGGTCGCCGCCGTCCGCCGCGTCCGGCAAGCCGGGCGGACGGTCGTCTTCACGAACGGCTGCTTCGACCTGCTGCACGTCGGGCACCTGCGCCTGCTCCGCCGGGCCGCCGAGCTCGGCGACTTCCTCGTCGTCGGGCTCAACTCGGACGAGAGCGTCCGGCGGCTCAAGGGCCCGAGCCGGCCGATCAACCCGGAGGATGCCCGCGCCGAGCTGCTCGCGGGCCTAGAGTGCGTGGATGCGGTCACCATCTTCGGCGAGGACACGCCGCTCGAGCTCATCGACGCGATCCTCCCGGACGTGCTGGTCAAGGGGGGCGATTACCGGCCCGAGGAGGTCGTCGGCCGCGACGAGGTCGAGGCGTCCGGCGGCCGGCTCGTCCTCATCCCCCTGGTCGAGGGGCACTCGACCACCCATCTTGCCCGCCGCATCTCCGAGCGGACGATGAGGATCCATCCCCCCGAGCCCACGCCGCCTGCGCCCGTCATCCGGACGTCAGGGGTCAAATCCGTGGAAGAGCGGCTTTAAAGCTGACTTCGCGCGGGATTGTTTGCATCGAAGTCCCCCACCCTGGCCTTCACATACGGGTCCCAGGGAGTTTGTGCACCGATCTGCTGATTTGAAATTAGAAATCTCAAATGTGAGATCTGAAATTTGAAATCTCTAATGTAAGATCCCGAATGTGAGATCTGAAATTTGAAATCTCAAATGTAAGATTCTGAATGTGAGATCTGAAATTTGAAATCTCAAATGTAAGATTCGGAATGTGAGATCTGAAATTTGAAATCTCAAATGTAAGATTCGGAATGTGAGATCTGAAATTTGAAATCTCAAATGTGAGATCCGGGCAAAGTGCACAAAATATCCGGAATGCGTATCACGGGACCTGGGGGAGGCACCTGGCCCCCTCTCCCCCCAGGGAAAGACGGAACGGGAGGCCGACAATCCCCTTCAAGCCGCACGGCCCGGCGAACCGATCAATCTCTTACCTTGCGCGAGACGCGCCACGGGTCCGGCAGGATCTCCGGACCCGCATCCCCTTCGCGGACGGCCTCCGGCCCGGATGGAACCGAGGTCGCCGGCCGTCCCGGGGGTCGAGGGGCATGGGAGGCCAGGTCCGATGACTCGCCCGCGCCCGAAGATCGGGGCCGAACTTCTCCCGGTATTCTTGATCCTGGCATGCATGGTCGGCACATGCGTCCTGGTCATTGCGACGTACCGCCGCGCCTCGGCCGCCCGCAAGATGCGGGCCAAGGTACCGGTATCGGTCGCGGCCGTCGCCCCCCCGCCTCCGCCCCGGGTCGAGCCCCCTCCGGAGCCGCCTCTGACGCCTCCGGAACCGCCGCCCCGGCCGCCCGAGGAAGACCCGACGCGGACGATCGTGGCACGGATCGGCGCCGAGGAGGCCGAGCAGCTCCTCGAGGCCCAGGCGGCCGATCGCAAGGCCGAGGCGCTCGAACGGGCGCGACAGGCGGCCGAGGCCGAGTCGCGGCGGTGGCGTCGCCGCGAGTCGCTGGTCCGCTCCCAGGTCGACTCCCTATCCGAACGCGCCCGGAAGCTCGAGGAGGAGGCCGACACCCTGGCCCTGGAACGCGACGCGCTGGCCCGCGAACGCGACGCCACCAAGGCCGTCCTGGCCAAGGCCCGGATGCGCTCCAGCTACGCCGTCCTGCCGAACAAGGCGGAGAACGGCACCTGGCGCCGCCCGATCATCGTCGAGTGCAGTAACGGCGCCGTCAAGCTCCAGCCGAACGGGCCGACCTTCATGCTGCTCGACCTCTCGGCCGTGCTCGGCGTGCGGCAGAGCCCGCTGGTCGCCGCGGTCGTCCACGAGGTGGTGCGGGCCCAGGCGAAGGCGACGCCCGACGGTGCGCCGGCCGTCCCCTACGTCTTCTTCATCGTCCGGCCCGACGGCATCCGCCCCTACTACGAGGCCCGCGCCCGGCTCGAACCGCTGGGCATCGCGTTCGGTTACGAGCTCGTCGAACAGAACATGGAGCTCGACTATCCCGACCTGGACAACCTCGACGAGTGGGACGGCTCGGCCCCGCTCCGACTCCCGCTGGTCATGACCGGCTCGAACGAGACCCCCCGGGCTTCGCGGGTCTCGGGCCGCGGTCGGGGCGACTCTCCCGACGCGTTCGTCTGGCCGGGGCGCTCCCAGGGCCCCCCGGCCGGCGGGGACAGTCCCGGGTCGGGCGAAGCTCCGGGCGGCGGTCCGGGCGGCCAGGAGCTTTCGGGGCGGGATGGGCTTCCGGGAATGGGCGATGATCGCGGCGGTGGCGAACTGGCGGGAGGCCCTGGCGG
Organism: Planctomycetaceae bacterium; assembly: GCA_019232645.1. GTDB lineage: Bacteria > Planctomycetota > Planctomycetia > Isosphaerales > Isosphaeraceae > JAFANO01. Next base: position 6,336 of record JAFANO010000405.1, read on the forward strand.
TGAGCCGGGTCCGCGCGGAGGATTCGGCCCCGGTGGTCATGGCAGCGGTGGGCCCCTCGGCGTGTCGTCCCCCCCGGCCGGACTCCCCGGCGATCAACCCGGTCGCGACCCGCAAGGGGGCCTTGGCGGTGGGTCCGGCGCGCGCGGGGGATTCGGCCCCGGCGGTCTCGGCGGCGATGGGCCGCTCGGTGGGTCGTCCCCCCTGGCCGGACTGCCCGGCGATCAGGACGGCCGAGAGAGTCAAGGGGGCCCCGGTGGCGGGTCGGGCCAAGGCGGAGGATCCGGTCGCGGTGTCGTCTCCCCCCACGGGCCGGCCGGCGACCAGCTCGGCGGCGAATCGCGGGGAGGAAACGGTGGCGGGCCGGGACGCGATCCCAAGGATCCGGCCGACCTGTTCGTCTGGCCGACCAGCCCCCCGGGCGCCCCGACGGGTACGGATGCGTCCGAGCCGGGTGGCTCGCCGGGCGGTCCGGATCTCTCAGGTCCAGGGGGACCTGTCGGGCCAGGCGGCGGGGTGCAGGGGGGCTTGGCCGGCGTCACGGGCCCTCGCGGCGGACTCGGCATGGGCAATCACGATGCAAGCTCCTCGCCCCTCGCCCCTCGCCCCTCGCCCCTCCCTCGCGGCGGATCCGGCATGGGCAACCGCGGTGGAGGGACTCGTCCCGGGACTTCGCCTCCCTCGGCCGGACCCTCAGGCGACGGGGCGGCCGGCGGGATCGGACTCGTCCCCGCGACTCCCGCGAACGATCCGCCCACGGGAGACCGCTCCGGCAGCCTGATCGCCCTCCGACCGGATGGACTCCCGGGACTGAAACCGGTGACGCCGATACCGGGAAGCACTGGCGAGGGGACGTCATCCTCGAGCGGAAACGCGGGCCAGGTGATGTCAGCTCCGGAAGGGAGCACGAGCCAGGGCACACCGCCACCAGAGGAGAACAACGGCCCGGGGACATTCGCCCCGAGCGGAAACGACGGTCAGGGAACGTCCACGCCGAACGCTACCATGGGACAGGGGACGTCGCCTCCGAGCGGGAACCACGGTCAGGGAACGTCCACGCCGAACGCTACCATGGGACAGGGGACGTCGCCTCCGAGCGGAAACGACGGTCAGGGTGTGCCGGCGCAGAGCGGGCCCTCGGCGACTCAGGGAGACCCTCAGGCGCAGTCGGGCAACCGCCCCGGCGCGATGACGCAGACCCCGGGCGTCCCCAGGTGGGTGACGGGGCCAAGGTCCACGATGGCTCCGCTGGAAAATCTGGCATCGGGCAGGGGCGCGTTCGCCCCCTCGAGCGGCGAGCCCGCGAGCCCGTCGGACGGCTCGGGTCAGTCGGTCGGCTCCGGAAGCTCGGGGCGAAAGCGTGTCCCGCTCGGCAGCTCGTCGGCGGGGGGCGGCTCGACCTCGGGCAATCCCGCAGGCGACGTCGGACTCGGCGGCTCCTCAGGCCAGCCCGGTAATCCCGACGACCCGTTCATCCTGCCCCAGGAGAACGCCTCGACGCTGGACAAAAAACTGAAGGTCGAGGTCCCGATGGAGATCGTCGTCTCGTGCGGCCCGAACGGCGTGGTGCTCCACCCGGGCGGATACCGGATCTCGCCCGGCGCGTTGAAGGGCAAGGGGGCCATCCTCGCCAAGGAACTGCGATCGATCGTCCGGCTCCGGCAGCAGGTGGACCCCATGATCCGGCCTCGGCCGTCGATCGAGTTCCTGGTCGAGCCGGGGGGCTTCGATACGTACCACGAGGCGCGTCGGCAGACCGTGATCTCGGGCCTCGATTGGCCGGTCTCGCTCCAGGTGGCCGACACCAAGGTCCTCGACTTCTTCCCAGGGGGGCGTTTCTGATGCGCGGTCAGTCGCCGATCTCGGAGCCCCAGCGTCCCGAGCCGGAGTCGTACCTCAGCGTCCTGGCCAACCTGGGGAGCGTGCTGCTGGGGGTGACGGCCCTGCTGGCCGTGGTCCTTTCGAGGCAACCGCGACCGGAGCCGCCCAAGGTGGCGGTCCAGGCCCCCCCTGTTCCCGTGCCGGCCCCCGCCCCTCTCGTGTCCGCCCCCAAGCCGGCCGAGGCGCCGCAACCGGAGCCCAGGCCCCGGCCGGCCCCCGAACCATCGGTCGAGCCGGACCGCGCGGCGATCGCTCGGGCGGAGGAGGCGCTCGACGCGGCCAGCCGCGATCGCGCCCGGGCCGAGGCCCGCGCCGCCGAGGCCGCGCGCCAACTCGCCGAGGCCACCCGGCGCGCCGCCTCCGACGCGGCCTCCAGCCGGACCCTCGCGCTCCGCGTCCGCGACCCCAGCACCCAGATCGCCCGCGCCTCGGCACGCGGCGGGGAGCTCCGCGGCGAGCGCGACCGGCTCAAGGAGGAGGTCGCCGCGCTGGCCAGGATGCCCCGGCCCAAGGCCAAGTCGATCGTCGACAGGACCCCCGTGGCCAAGCCCGCCGGGGGCGACGAGTATCATTTCGAAGTCCGCCGCAACCGCGTCAGCTACATCGACCTCGATCGGTTGATGGCGCTGGTCAAGTCCGATGCGCAGCTCCGCGTCCGGCTCTCCGACAACGCGCGGCTCATCGATTCGAAGGTCGGGCCCGCGGGCGCCTTCTCGCTCCGATACGTCCTGGGGAAGGCGATGCCCCAGGGCATCGAGGAGCTCCTGGAGCGACACGGCCTGTCTTACGACCTCCGGGGGTGGGAGATCCTCCCCGAGTTCGAAGGCCGGGGCGAGACGTACGAGATGTCGCGTGAGCCGATCTCCGAGTACGCCCGCGTGATCAACCGGCTCAACCCGACGCGCGCGACGATCACGATGTGGATCTACCCCGACGGCTTCTCCCTCTACCGCAAGCTCCGCGACGACCTTCACGAGCGAGGTTTCCTCGTCGCCGCAAGGCCCCTGCCCGAGGGCATGCCCATCCGAGGTAGCCCGGGCGGGTCGCTCTCGGCGGGGCAATAATACGGATTCCAGGGATTTCGTGCGCTCGGTCTGCTCATTTGAAAGAGGAAATCTCAGATTTGAGATCCTCGTACGCTTGGGCTGCTCATTTGAAATCTGAAATCTCAAATTTGAGATCCAGACAGAGCGCACAAACCTTCGGGAATGCGTATCAGGCCCACCTCCCCGCGTCTCCCCCGAGAGACCTTTGCCTCCTCAGGGTCCCGTCAGCGGCCGGAAGACGTACTTCCCGCCGCTGTCGCGCGCGATCCGCTGGAGATGGTCGCCGCCGGTACCACTGAGGTCGACGCAGTGGATGGGGATCGTGCGCGGGTTCAGCCGGGCGATCGCCTCGACGGTCCCCTTGGGGAATTCCCCGTCGGAGAGCAGGAACACGGCATCGGGACGGAGCGAGAGCGCGAGGGCGAGCGAGCTTCGCGGGTCGGTCTCGCCGTCGGGCTCGATCAGTCGGAGCCAGGTATTCAACTGGTTCTTGGAGGTCAGGTCGGCCGGGCATGGCAGGTCGCCGGGCATCGG
>JAFANO010000418.1 GCA_019232645.1 Planctomycetaceae bacterium
CAGACCGTGACCTTCGGGACGCCGCGCTCGACGGCCCGCTTGAGGCTCTCGCCGGTGAAGATCCCCATCTGGACGAACGCCATCTCGGGCAGCTCGGGGTAGAGCGCCGTGGCGAACCGCTCGCTCCGCCCGCCCGTGGTCAGCACGATGTGCCGCAGGCTGTTGGCCGCCGCGACGTCGATCGACTGGACGACCGAGGCCCGCCAGCTCGCGGTGCTCATCGGGCGGACGACTCCCGTGGTCCCCAGGATCGACAATCCGCCGAGGATCCCGATCCGGGCATTGAGGGTCCGCCGGGCCAGCTCCTCACCGCCGGGGATCGAGACCGTGACCTCGACGCCCGGCGCGGGCTGGCCGGTCCCGAACGCCAGGGCCACGCCCTCGGCGATCATCCGCCGAGGGACCGGGTTGATCGCGGCCGACCCGGGCGGTAGTTCGAGCCCCGGCTGGGTGATCGTGCCGACCCCCGGGCCCCCCTCGATCCGCACGCCCGGCCCTTCGATCTCCCGGACGGTCGCGAGGACCTCCGCGCCGTGGGTGACGTCGGGGTCGTCGCCACCATCCTTGATGACCCCGGCGGTCGCGGCCCCGTCGGCGACGGCCAGGCGGTTGATCGGGATCATCAGGTCGAACCCCAGCGGCGACCGCACCGCGACGACCTCGGGCCGCTCGCCGCGCGCCAGCAACCGACAGGCCGCCTGCGCGGCGGCGGCGGCGCACGCGCCGGTGGTATAGCCCTCACGCATCCCCTTCGGATTGCGTGGGGGGACGGTCAGCCCCCGGATGATCTCAAATGGTCGGCGGTCGAGGTCGATCACCGGGATCCTCCCGCCAGCTCGAGCAGCGCGTTGACCGCGGCGGCGGTCACGGCCGTCCCCCCCTTGCGGCCGAGGCTCGTCACAAAGGGCACCCGATCCTGCCCCATGAGCCGCCCCTTGGCCTCCTCCACGCCGACGAACCCGACCGGGATCCCGACGATGCACGCGGGACGCCAGCCCCGCTCTTCGACCATCCGGAGGGCCTCCATCAAGGCCGTCGGCGCGTTGCCGATGGCCACGACCGCGCCGTCGCCGACCAGTTCGGCCGCCCGTCGCATGCCAGCGGCCGAACGGGTCAGGCCCGATGACAGCGCCGGTGCGTCCCCGTCGATCGCCGACAATCCGCAGACGGTCGCGACCCCGAGGGGACCGGCTAGGTCGCTGCGGATGCCGGCCCGGAGCATCTCCACATCCGCCACGACGGGCGCCCCGGCCCGGAACGCCGCGACCGCCGAGGCGATCGCCCCCCGTGCGAACCGCGCGCGGTCCGCGTAGTCGAAGTCGGCCGAGGCGTGGATCATCCGGCGGACCACCGCGCGCTCGGCCGGGTCGCCCGGCGAGGGGCCGAGCTCGCGCTCGATGATCGCGAGCGACTCGGCCATGATGGCGTCGCCGGGTGAGTGTCGCCACTCGCCGGGTGATCGTTCGAGGCCGCTCACCTCCTCCGTTGCCGACGATCCCGGCAGATCCGGCGTGGGTCTGGTCTCGGCCGACTTGGCCTCGTAGATCCGGGGCGTCACCATCCGGCCCCGGGACAGGAAGGTCCGCGAGCTGCCGATGATAACCGTCGTGAACATCGAGACCTTCGCCGTGGCGAGGTCCGACAGGCGGACGACCTCGACGCGCTCGCCCGGACGGTAGGCGTTCTCGACCAGCCCGACGGGCGTCCGGGGGTCGCGGTGGCGCAGGAGGATCTCGGCGAGGGCGGCGAGCTGCCAGGTGCGCGTCCGGCTCCCCGGGTTATAGACGACCAGGGCGAAGTCGGCCCGCGCGACCGCCTCGGCGCGCCGGGCGATGACGTCCCAGGGGGTGAGCAGGTCGCTCAGGCTGAGGCAGGCCCAGTCGTGGGCGAGGGGCGCCCCCAGGCGGGCGGCCGCCGAACAGGCGGCGGTCACGCCCGGCACGACGACGATCTCGACGTCCGTCTCGCGCCTGGCCGCGAGCTCGCAGGCCACGCCGCCCATGCCATAGACGCCGGCGTCGCCGCTGGAGACCAGCGCGACGGTCCGGCCTCGCTCCGCCAGCTCGAGCGCGGCGCGGGCACGTTCGACCTCCTGGCCGAGTCCGCGGCCGATGACCTCCTTGCCCGCCAGCCGGGGCGCGATCAGGTCGAGATAGCCTTGGTAGCCGACCACGACGTCGGCGGCGTCGAGGGCCGACGCGGCGTCCGGGGTGAGCAGGCCGGGGGAACCGGGGCCGAGCCCGACCACGAAGAGCGTTCCAGGGGACCGCGTGGAGTCGTTCATCGTCTCGGGGGCTGTCCTGGGAGCGGTTGCTGGCTCATGGATCAACGGCGTGTCCGACCTCTCAGCGTACCAGGATGAGCGTGAAGTACGACAGGTCTTCCTCCAGGGCGGCCGCGAGGTCGACGAAGATCCGCTCATCGGGCCGGCCCACCCGCTCGACGAGCGTCGCGCGATCGAGCCGGCCTCGGCGACGAAGCTCCTCGACGAGCGTCGGGAGGACGTCGGCCGCCTTGAGCCAGCAGACCGGCCCGCCCCGATCGAGGATCGCGCCGACCTGCTCGGCGTGGTAGGTCGCCGGGCAGATGGTGAGGATCTCGTCCTTTCGGGCCAGGGGCCAGCCCAGCCTCGCCGCGGCGGCGGCCAGGGCGCTGACTCCCGGGATGATCTCGACCGGCACCTCGGGGGCCAGCGCGCGGAGCCGCTCGGCGACGGAGGCGCCGGTCCCGAAGAGCATCGGGTCCCCCTCGGTCAGGAAGGCCGCCGTCCTTCCCCCGCGTGCGACGCCCGCCAGGGCGAGCGCGACGCGGTCGTAGCCGACCGACCCATCATCTCGCCCCCTGCGCATGGCCAGGGCCATCCCCCGGACCTCCTGATCGGGGCGGAGCAAGGGGGTGACCACCTCGATCGCAAACCCGGCATCGTCGCGGGGGCCTGGGTGCAGGATGACGTCGGACCGCTCCAGCACCCGGGCCGCGCGGAGCGTCAGGAGTTCCGGGTCGCCCGGACCGACCCCGACCACGAACGTCCTCGAGGGCAACACCATGGGGTCGACTCCTTCGAGTGGGCTGGCGGGATGGCCGGGCATCACTCCTTTACCAACTGCAGGCGCCGGAGCAGTCGTTCGTCCCACGGGTGGAACGAAGGATCGGTGGCGAATTCCGTCGGTGCCGACCGACGTCGCGACCGTCGAGGCCGGTGGTCGTGGTCGTGGTCGTCCTCGAGGTCGCTCGGGGCGCGGACGTGATGGTGGTGACCCTCCTGCGGCGCGCCGAGGTCGGCCTCGCGGCCGATCAGTCGGACGCGGTACTTGCACAGGTCGCAGTTCATGTGGGGCGCGCCGTGCAATGCCTCGTGGACGCGATCCTCGAACGCCTGGAGCAACAGAGGATGCAGGCGGAAGTGCGCGACGGGAACGATCTCGACTTCCGGGTCGGCGGCGTCGTGCCGCGCGGCCGTCTCGTAGATCCGCTTCAAGAGGATGCCGTCGAAGAGGAAGTAGGGCTGGACGACGATCCGGGCGACGCCGAGCCGCCGGCAGACCGTGAGGGCCCCGTCAACGCTCGGCGCGGCCAGTCCCGAGAACGCGACGCTTGCCCAGGCGACGCCGTACGACTCCCAGAGGAACCGTGAGACGCGGGCGATGTTGGCGTTGGCGTCGGGGTCGGACGTCCCCCGGCCGACGAGCAGCAGCAGCGTCCGATCGGCGGGGACGGGGGGACGATCGGCGAGGGCTTCGCGATATCGGACGTGGCAGAGCTCGAGCAGGGCCGGGTGGATGTCGAGCGCCCGGGCCATGTGGAAGGTCACCCCCGGGTGCCGGGCGCGGCCCTCGGCGATCTCGCTCGGCACGTCGTTCTTGACGTGCCCGGCGGCCATCAACATCGCCGGCACCACGGTGATCATCTTGGCCCCCCGCTCGACCAGCGTCTCGATCGCCTCGCCGATGGTGGGCCGCGCGAATTCGAGGAACCCCGCCGCCTGGAGCCGATCGGGCCGGAGCCGATTCCAGGCCTCGGCGAACGCCCGGAACTCGGAGATCCCCGACTCGTCGCGGCTGCCGTGCGCGGCGATCAGCAAGGCGTCCGACATGGATCAATCCGCCTCTTCTCAAAGAGGTGCGACCAGGAGGATGGGCATTAAGCTAGCATCCCCCGACGCGGCCGGTCAAGACAGCCAATCTGCGTGGCCTACCTGAAGAAGCTGGCGATCCCGCACAAGGTCCCTCGGAGCGCCTGGGTGTTCTGCCCTGATCGGTCGAGCTGCGATGGGTGGCACCTGTGGTCCACCGACCCGCAGGGCAGTGCGTGGGCCATCGGGGTAGTCGAGGTGCTGCGGCGGCCGAGGACGGTGGCCAACCGGAACCTGGAGCAGAGCATCTACTTACATCGTTAGTGCCTGCCGCTGGTCGAGCGACCCGGCCCACACCCTCGCTGCCCACGATCCCTCAGCGGAGGCGTGTGGACTCGGCCGAACGGACGGCGATCTCCGACTGGACGAGGTCTTCCACGAACCGAACGGGAGGACGGTCGCGGTAGGCCGGGAGCGCAACCCAGGAGTCGCGCGGGCCCGACCCGGCCAGGTGCAGGGCGATGGCCGAGGCCACGTCGGCGGTGAAGGCCGACGCCCCCGCGCGGTTCAGATGGACCGGGTCGCAGAAGAGTTCGCGGCCATATCCGGTATGGCGGCCGTCGAGGATGACGACGTTGGGAGAGCGTGCCCGGGTCGCCCGGACGAACCGGAGGTAGGCCGCCTCCTCGCCCCGGCGTTCGATCCTCTCTTGCCATCGTGGGCTCGTCGGGGGCAGGACCCAGAAGACCGGGATCCCGTGATCCCGTGCGAGGTCGAGGAACCGGCGCACGAACTCCGCATTGGGCCTCGCGGGGGCCCAGCGCCGCTGACGCGATGGGTCGATCCGACTCCCCGTCTCGTGATCGACGGGAGAGGGGAGAACCACCGGCGCGACCGTCGCGCCACGATTGGCCAGGCCATTCCTCAGGTTCGCGCTCAGGGTGTCGCGGAGTTGCCGACCCTCGCCCTTGACGGTCGCCAGGACGGCCCGACGGATCTCACCCCGATCCCGGAACGAGGGGAGGAGCCAGCCAACGGCCGACTCGTTGAAGAGGCGGATGTCGCGGGCCTGGCAGCTCAATTCGAGCAACTCGCCGAAGGAGAGCAGGTCCGGCCAGAAGCAGCGATTGATCCGGGGGGCGGCCGCCAGCACCTTCGAGTAGAAGTCGACGACCACCGCCCGGGGACGGGCCCCGGATGTGAGTGCCCGTCGGAACAGGAAATAACTGGCGGCTGGCTGAGCGCCGGGGATCGCCAGGTTGTAGGCCGAGCGGCCCAGGCCGGCCTCGAGCACGCGGGGCAGGATGCCGAACTTGACCAGGCTGTCGCCCAGGCAGAGGACCTCGGCCCGTGCCGCCTCGCCTCGGATGGCCCGCTCGCTCATCCGCCAGGCCAGTCGTTGCGGGTCTCCCATGAAGCCGAACGGGTGGTCGGCCACGAACCGCTCGACCCCCACGACCAGCGCAAGCATCCCGATCAGGCCCGCGGGGATCCCGCCTCGCCGGGATCCACTTGCGCCTGTACCCATCATTCCCACCTCGATCCTCGAAGGAGGCCGATCCCGCCACTCGTACCGACGTCTTCTTCGTAATCGACAGAATCCGCCCGGACCTTGAGACGATCAAGATCGCCCGGCTTGACTCAGCGAGACCCGCCGAGATCGGTCTGGAGCCCCAACTGCATCGTCGAGTCGCCCGCCCGGCCCCAGTTCCTCTAACCGCGCAGCATCCGGGCTTGCCATCTGAACCCCCGACAATTCGTGAAGTTCTTCCATCTCCGATCTTTTAGCCGTCATGTCGGTTCCAATGGTCGTGCTACCCGGCCAGCCTCCATTGCGGCCATTGCCTATTTTCTCGGGGGACCGTGTCAGGAATTCAATCACGAGACAATCTCCGCGAGAGCCAGCTTGAGCCGATTGATCTGGATTTCCAGTGCCTTGTAGGCATCTTCAACATCGGTCAGGCCGCCTTCCCGGCCCATTGACTCCAGCGTCTGCGCCGCCTCGAAGGCAGCGGCCACGTCGAACACCCCGACCGCCCCCTTAAGCGAGTGGGCGGTGCAGACCACGTTCGACGCCTCCCCGCGGTCAATCGCGGCGCGGATCTGGGTCATCGATTGCGACGCTTCCTCCTGAAACACGCCGATGATTTTCTTGAGATTTTCCCAGTTGCCTCCGACCCGATGGAGCAGCGTGGCTCGATCCAGTAGCGGTACCGCGGCCGCTCCGGGAGCGACTGTGGGCTGGACCCGGGAGACCGGAGAGACGACGCCCGCGGCTGCCGTGGGCACGAGGTCGGCGATCGCCTGGAAGAGTTCCTTGGCCTGGATCGGCTTGGAGACATAACCGTCCATACCCGCCTCCAGGCAGTGCTCCCGGTCGCCCTTGATGGCATGGGCGGTCATGGCGATGATGGGGATGTGCCGGCTCGACCCTTTTTCCTGATCGCGGATGCGGGCAGTGACCTCCAAGCCATCCATTCCGGGCATCTGCACATCCATCAGGATCAGGTCGAACGGCTGCCGCTCCCAGGCGGCGAGCGCCTCCTTGCCGTTGCCGGCGACGACCACCGTGTGCCCTTTCTTCTCGAGGAGGATGACCGCCAGCGTCTGATTGACGGCGTTGTCCTCGGCCAGCAGAATCCGAAGGCCCTGCAACGGGACCGACGACTCTCGCGGGCCGATATGACGGCCTCCGACGGTCAGGTCCCCACGCGTTTCCTTGACGGAGGACGTGCTCAAGGCCGTCATGATGGCGTCCAGCAGCTCCGATTGCTTGATGGGCTTGATCAGGTACGAGCTCACCCCCAACTGCCGGCAGCGCGCGATGTCCCGCGACTGGTCGGCGGACGAGAGCATCAACAGCGAGGCCCCGTCCAAACTGGGGTGCTGTTTGATCTCTTCGATCAGGGTGAAGCCGTCCATCTCCGGCATCACCGCATCCGCGAGCACCAAGGCGAAGGGTTCACCGAAGGCGGCCGCTCGCTTCATCTCCGCCAACGCGGCTCGGCCGTCCGCGACGGCCTTCGGTTTCATGTGCCACTTGGTCAGGATCTCCTCCAGGATCCGACGGTTGGTCGCGTTATCGTCCACGACCAGCACGGGCAGGTCGTGCACGCTGGTCGGCTCGACGGCCGCCGGCGCCGCTCGCGCGTTCCTCCGCACGCCGAGCCGCACGGTGAAGTGGAACGTGCTCCCCCGGCCGACCTCGCTCTCGACCCAGATTCGCCCGCCCATCATCGCGACGAGCTTGGACGAAATCGTCAGGCCCAGCCCGGTGCCGCCGTACTGCCGGGTCGTGGAGCTATCGGCTTGCGTGAACGCCTCGAAAATCAGGCCCTGCCTCTCCCGGGGAATGCCGACTCCCGTGTCGGCCACTCGTAAGTGGAGGCAGACCTCATCCCGCGCTTGCGACTCCTTCTCGACCGAGACGATCACTTCGCCGCTCTCGGTGAACTTGATCGCGTTGCCGACCAGGTTGACAACGACCTGGCGGAGCCTCCCCGGATCGCCCACGAGCGCCTCGGGCACGTCGGAAGCGATGTGACAGGCCAATTCGAGCTGTTTCTTATGGGCCCGAAGCGCCAGCGCCTTCACCGTGTTGCCGAGGCTCTCGTGCAGGGAGAAGTCGATCGCCTCGAGGTCGAGCCTGCCCGCCTCGATCTTCGAGAGGTCGAGGATGTCGTTGATCAGCGTCAAGAGCGAATCGGCCGACTCTTTCACCAGCTCGAGGTATTGCCGCTGCTCAGGCGTGAGATCGGTATCGAGCGTCAGCTCGGTCATGCCGATGATGGCATTCATCGGCGTGCGGATTTCGTGGCTCATGGTGGCCAGGAACGTGCTCTTGGCGTTGGTGGCCTGCTCGGCGGCTTCTTTGGCCACGCGCACCTCCGCCTCCGCCGCCTGGGCTCGGGCGTTTTCCTCCCGGGCCTGCGCCCACTCGGCCCGCAGGCGCGTAGCGATCTTGTTGAAGGAGGTCGCGACCTGGCCCAACTCGTCCCTGGTCTCCAGGGTGATGACCTGATCCACCGAGCCGTTGAGCATGCGTTCCGAGGCCTCCCTCAGGCGACCCACGGTGCTCATGACGCCGGAATAAATGGCCATCAAGAGATAAACGACCAACAGCAGCGTCACCAGCGCGAAGCCCTGCGCGAGATACTTCTTCTGGGCAAACCCGTCGATGCGGGCCTGCAACAGGCTGTCCAGAGAGATGACGGATCGGTCCCAGAGGGCAAAGTTTGCCTCCAGGCTTTGCTGAACGAAACGGTCGTAGTCGTCCGGCTGGATGGTGATCGTGTGGGCCTTGATGACGTCGCTGTCGATCGCATGCAGGAACGCGTCCGTGGCGGCCAAGTGGTCGCGCAGCGGTTGTTCCAGGCTGGCTTTCAGGTTGGCCGCGGGATTGTTACGGAACGCCACGTCCAGTCCCTTTCGGGTCTCCTCCCAATTGGAGCGCAATAGGCCGGCCAGACGGATGAATTCCGTCCTTTCCTCCGCCGTGGGCGGCTTGCCGGTGACGATACCCTTCCTGCCCAACAACCTTGCTTGGGCCAACAGGTCTTGACTTTGAGGCAGCTTGAGGAGTATGGCATCCATCACATAATAGCTATCCAGGTCGGGGTCCAAGATGAGGTTCGAGGTATTGCCCACGTGCGCAACCAGGGCCCGAATGTCCATAAGCAGTTGCGTGTGCAGATCATCACAGTCGCTGGCTTCCAGACCGAGCAGCTTCGCTCT
>JAFANO010000509.1 GCA_019232645.1 Planctomycetaceae bacterium
GACATCGGCGATCACGGCGACCCGCTCGGGAGGGTGGACCGCCGCCCCCTCGGGCGCCAGGAGCCAGCCGTCGGGGCCCGGGTACAGGCCCGTGTCTGGCGTGCTCGGTCCATCCTCGTCCCTATTCCGGCTCTTCATATTGAATGATAATCGAAGTCTTTGAAATAGAAAGATATTCAGAATTTGAGATTCGAAATTCCGAATGACGGATTCTGGAATTCGAATCGCGAATTCAAAGTTCGTCATCCGAATTCGGGATTCCGAACGACAGATTCTGAAATTTGAATTTTGATTTTAAAATTCATCATCGAATTCGAAATTCCGGTCGTGTCCCAGGCAAATTGGAACGGTGGTTCGTTAACGAAATCTCGGCGCCCGTTAATGACGGTTACGGGCCTGTTAACCCGAGCTTTCTGATTGACTTGCGGCTCGGCCGCCGGTTTTCGCCGTGAGCGAAAATCCGAGAAAACAAGCCGCTCCAATTTGTGTAGGACACGACCGAAATTCCGAATCTCGAATTCGAAAATTATCATCGAAGCGTCCTACGGCCCGGCTAGCCGTGCGTGCAGCCGCCGCAGGGCCTCGGCGGGCGACTCGAACCGCAGGGCCTCGGCGCCGGCGGGGTCGATCCAGGTGGCGGCGAAGGGGGACAGGCCAGGAAGCGCCCGGAACCGGATCGCCGGGCCTCGGGACAGCCAGTCGAGGGCCGCGGGCGTGTCGAGCAGGTCGTCGAGGACCTCGCGGCGGGTCTCGCGGAGCAGGGGGTGGTCGGGGCAGGCGGCCTTGACCAGCGGGTAGAGCCGGTTGCTGACCCAGAGCAGGCCGCCGACCCGGCGACGGCCCCCCTCGGGGTTGCGCAGGACCATCAGCGCGGTCGCGGCGATGTGGCGGAACCGGCGGGCCGGCAGCACGCCGCGGTCGAGGCCCTCGAGCACGTCGTCCGCCAGGCCCTCGGGCGCCAGCAGCGGCGCGATCTCCTGGGCGCAAAGAGCGGCCGCCCCGGGCAGCCGGATCGACCAGCCGAGGTCGGCGGCCGTCAGGGAGAGGTCGCGCCCGAACCGGCGTCCGAGCCGGGCGGCGGTCGCGCGGCCGAGCGCCTCGCACGCCGAGCGGCTCAGCGGGGCGTGGAACGTGTAGGTCAGGCCCTCGGGATGCGGCGACTCCTCGACCAGCAGCGTCCCCGAGCCGGGGACCTCGCTCCACTGCTCCTGCGCCTCGAAGAGCCGGACCAGGACCTCGGCCGCGTCGGGGTCGAGGTCGTGGGTCTCGCAGAGCCAGGCGCGGAGCGCCGGGGGGCCGTCGGCCAGGACCCGCGCGGCCTCCTCGCGGAAGCGGCCGAGGTCGGTCGCCAGCTCGGCCGAGAACGCCTGGCGGTCGCTCGACCACCGCGGCAGGTTCGGCTCCCCCTCGACGGCCCGGGCCTGGACGGTCAGCCCGTCGTGCCGGCGGAACTCCAGGCAGCGGCCGTCGAGCACGAAGCGATCGCCCGGCTGGAGCCGCTCGGCGTACGCCCCCTCGAGCGTCCCGACCGCCACGCCGTCGGCCAGGACGCGGACCGACTCCTCCGACGTGATCGTGCCGACGTTGCTCCAGAACCAGCGGACGACGCGACGGTTGCGGACCCCGAACCGGCCCGCGTGCTTCCAGATCCGGGGCGAGGTCCAGCGCGGCGTGGCGCCGGGCTCGGGCTCGAAGGCGCCCGGCGGCGCGGCCAGGTCGCCGGCCAGGAAGTCCAGGCAGGCGTCGAAGTCGTCGCGGCGGAGCGCGGCCATCGGCCCGGCCTTGCGGATGAGTTCGAAGGCCTCGTCGGCGGACCACTCGCCGCCGCAGGCCATGCCGATCAACTGCTGACAAAGGACGTCGAGCGGCGCGGCGATCGGCCGCAGGGGCTCGACCCGCCCCTCGCGCGCCGCCCGGGCCGTGACGACCGCGCCGGCCAGCTCGGCGGCCGTCGCGGCGAGCAGCAGCCCGCGCGACGTCGCGCCCACGCGGTGGCCCGAGCGCCCGACCCGCTGGACGCACCGCGCGACCCCTCCCGGCAGCCCGACCTGGACCGTCAGGTCGGCCGAGCCGATGTCGACCCCCAGCTCCAGGCTCGTGCTGGTGACGACCGCCTTGAGGTCGCCGGCCTTCAGTGCCGCCTCGACCGCACGACGCCGGTCGGCGTCGAGCGCCGAGTGGTGTGCGGCGACCGCCTCGGACCCGACGTCGGGCGACCGCCGCAGGTCGTGGGTGATCTTCTCGGTCAGGGCCCGCGTGTTGGCGAAGACGACCGTCGTCCGGTTCTCGCCGAGTACCCGGCCGAGCCGCCGGAGGAGCCGGCGATAGGTCAGGCCGCGATGCGGGGCCTCGTCGGGCCGGACGAGCGACTCGACCTCGAGGGCCATCGGCGACGCGCCCGGGGGCTCGGGCGCCTCGAGCACGCGGCAGGCCCGCGACGGCCCGACCAGGAACCGCGCGACCGGGTCGGCGGGCCGGCACGTCGCCGACAGGCCGATCCGGCTCGGGTCGTGCCCGGCGTGCGCCGCGAGCCGTTCGAGCGAGACCGCCAGGTCGGCCCCGCGTTTGGTCGGGACCAGCGCGTGCACCTCGTCGACGACCAGGTGCCGCACCCCTCGCCAGTGCTCATGCCAGGCCGGCTGGCTGAGCAGCAGCGCCAGGCTCTCGGGGGTCGTGATCAGCAGGTG
>JAFANO010000604.1 GCA_019232645.1 Planctomycetaceae bacterium
TCTCCCGCCCCGCCGATCAGATCTCGCTGTACGAGGTCCTCGTCGCGATCGACGGCCCGGGAGAGCCCTCCCGCGAGTCCCTGGAGCCGGCCGCGCAGGCGCTGGCGAGCGTCTGGGAGAACATTTGCGCCGCAAAGCGCGTCGTCCTGGAGAAGACCACGATCGCGCAGCTCGCGGCCTCCGGGGCGTCGGGCAAGGACTGGGTCATCTGACGGAGGAGTTCGGCACTCCGGGAGATTCTCTCCGCGATTTCTGGGGGTTGTTCGCGGCATCCGCCCGGCATTCGCCAGTGACCCGAGGACGATCCGCCGACCGGTTCGCGGCGGCGCGGGGGACACACCGGCCACGTCCGTCAGCCACCTGATCGCGTCCTCCGTGTCCCGACATCGGGCTCCCCGGCCGGGGCCGGGGCGGCTCCCGGAGGAGGGCTCACCCGAGGGTGATATCGACCCGCGCGATCTCGTGGGGCCTCAGGTCGATCAGGACCGCGTCGCCGTCGACGGTCAGGTCGACGATCGGCTCGTTCTGGAAGTCGATCAGCCTGGCCCAGACGGGGTTGCGGAAGGTCCGGAGGCGGCAGCGGGCGGGGGTGCCGGCGGCCTCGACGAGGTGGAAGACGACGCCCCAGCCCCGGCCGTCGCCGGAGGGGTCGGCGTACTCGACGCGGGTGACGGCGACGGCCTTGGTGTCGAGATGGAAGAGCCAGCCGGTCGGTCCCGTCGGGGGCGGGCCGGCGTCGGTCGGCACGACGAAGGCCGGGGAGATCAGGTCGACCGCGGCGTGGAACGGGTGCTCCAAGTCGAGCGCGACGCCGAGGCGAAACGTCCTCGCTGCCTCCCGCCCGGCGATCAGGAGCGTGTCGAGCATCCGGGTCCCGTGGCGGCGGTGGTGCGCCAGGCCGCCGAAGAGCACGGCGGTGCGCTGGCGACGGGTCGAGATGTCGAAGGCGTCGGGCGTCTCGGGGCGGTCGACCTCGGTCAGCTCGGGGGCGAGCAGGCAGGTCCTGCGGAGCATCGAGTCCGGGTCGAGCCAGGCCCAGCGGCAGGCGAGGTGATGGGTCCAGGGGTCGGCCTCGGCCGCGCGGTCGAGCCAGTCGGGGTCGAGTTCGCCGAGCGTGATGTCGAGCTCGAGGATCGGCCGGCCGCTCCAGAGTCGGTAGCGCTGGTGGAATGAGGCAAGCCGGCGGTCGTTGCGCGGGTCGGTGAGGGTCCCGCGCGCGACCGCCTGGACCAGCGCGGGGCCGGCGTAATCGATCGCGAAGGATTCGGACCGCATCCGGGTCATGGACGGCGACCCGTCGGGCCCGGTCAGGCCCGACACGACCAGGCGCTCGCCGATCCGGGCGGTGTCCTCCCGGGGCGACCGGATGCCTCGGATGCCTCCCGTCGCCTCGTCGATCTCGACGACCAGCGCCTCGTTGCGGAGGACCCGATCACGCGCCGAGAGTGCGCCGGCCGCCGCGGGCGGGACCTTGACGCTGGCCTCGCGGGGGACCCAGGCGAAGCCGAACGGGGGCAGCTCGACGACGGCCCAGACCCCGTCCGCGGTGGACTGCGCGGCGAGGAGCGGTCCTTCGGGCCGGAGGTCGAGCGCCGAGTCGGGCAGGTGCACGGCCGCCCGACGCGCGATGCCCAGGGGGTTGATCACGAGGTATCCGGGTCGGCCCGACCTTCCGGAGCCGACGAGCCCTCGGGCCAGGATCGCGGCCCAGGCCGGTTCCTGGCGGTCGAGCCGCGTCCCGGCCTCGTCGAGACGGCCCGTCTCCAGTGCCGTCTCGGCGTCGGAGAGATCACCCTCGCCCGAGCCCGGTGCCCCGGTCGAGAGGCAGAGGGCGAAGGCGCGGAGGGTGCTCAGGGCGTCGACCCGGGCGCGGAGCCGGGTGTGCATCGCCCGGCGCGAGATCGGCCGGGGGTCCCGGCGCGCGACCGCCTGGGCGAGATAGGGGGTGACGTACTCGTCGGGCCCGGGCCGGAAGTGCTCGAAAGGTCGGTCGGTCAGGTGGAAGTAGTCGTTGAGCGTGACCCACCGCGCCAGGACCGGCGAGTAGGTGGCGGCCCGGCGAAGGTCGGGATACCAGGGGGCGACCGGGCTCGGCCAGTGGACAAGCGGGAGCGTGGCGACGTGGTCGTCTTTCATCGTCAGGGCCAGCCGCCAGGGGATCTGGAGACCCGTCGCCGGCCGGTCGGCCCCGAGCGGAGGGCGGGTCAGCGTCTCCAGGGTCGATCCGTCGGGGGACTCCCAGAGCCGCTTGGACTCGGGCCGGATCGGGAACCGGCCGGCGTCGAACCCGAGGTGCACGGCGAACCGGAACCCGAACCGCTTGGCGAGCTGAGGGAGCTGGGGATAGAGCCCGAACCGGCGACGCGCGACGGTCTCGACGTGATGGCCGTCGAGGTGCCTCCGGTAGACCTCGGCCCCTCGGCGGAACTGCCAGGAGATCGACTCGATGGGCAAGAGGGGTTCGTCGACCTCATCATAGGCCCCGCCGACAACGTCGGCCCAGCCCTCGGAGATCGCCGCGCGGAGCGAGACGAGCCCGTCGGGGTCGCGCCCGGACAGCTCTTCGATCGCCCGGGCCGGGGCCAAGAACGTCACCGGGGTGCGCGTCGTCAGGGCGTCGGCCAGGGCGCCAACCGGGGTGGTCGGGTCGATGAGGCAGACGTCGATCAGGTAGGCGTCGACGGGGTAGAACCGCTCGCGGGCCTGGGTGAGCAGCTCGAACGCCGCGCGGAGGCGATTGACCGCGGCGGGGCGGTCTCCCGACCGCCAGGCGGCGGCCCCGGCCAGCACCTCACGGGTCAGGCTCTCCTTGTCGAGCCCCTCGACGTGCCCCATCGCGATCGTCAGGTCGCCGAGCCACCACCGCGCCGCGCCCAGCGCGAGGAAGTCGAGGGCGACCGGGTCGCCGGCCTCGCCCTCGTCGGCCCAGGAGGCCGATGCCGGGGCCGTGCCCAGCCGTTCGCGGATCGCCCGGAGCAGTGCGGGGCGGTCTCCCCCCGCCTCGACGACGATGCACCCGACGTCCTCGGCCCGGGTCCGGTAGCCCGCAGGGAGACGGTCGGCAGATCCGACGGCCAGGACCCGGACCTCGCGCGGGCTGGGGGACGTGGGGGACTCGACGCTCTCGACCTTCGGGAGCGCCCCGGCGAGGGCCAGGAGCGACGGGTGCCAGAGGGTCGAGGCCGCGCACCAGGTGGCCAGCGCGTCGCGGTCCGGGAGGCCGGCCGGCGGCTCCAGGCCCTCGTTGGCGATCAGGGCGACCAGAGACCAGCCGCCTCCGGTTGGCCCTGGCGCTACCGGGGCGTCCTGTCCCGGCGCCGCCGGGTCTGATGAGGACATGCTCATGCAATCAAGCTCCGAGCGCGTCCTTGAGGTTGCGGACCTCGGTCGAGAGGGCCTCGACGGTGCCCCGCAGCGCCTCGACCTCGGCGCGGAGCGCGGCGACCTCGGCCATCCAGGCCGGAGGGCCGCCTGCGGTCGTCCCCTCGGTTCGGACCACGACACGGGCGGGCCGCTCCTCCTCCTCGTCGGCCACCGCGGCCTGCGCGAACGCCTGGCGGACCTTCTCGAGCTCGGCGGGCGGGTAGAGCCCGTGGGTCACGACCACGCCTCGCTTCTGGCCGGGCGGCGACAGGTACACGACCAGCCCGCGACCGGACAGGGCCTCGAGCACCGCCTGGAGCGCGGCGAGGTCGGGGAACGGCTCCATCCGGCTCGCCCGGTTCCGCAGGTCCCCCTCCGTCTGCGGGCCTCGGAGCATCAACTCGGCGATGACGGCCAGCTCCACCTTGCTGACCTTGAGCCAGTCGTAGAGCGTGTGCCTCCAGCGGACGACGCGGCCACCCGCCTCGACCATCACGGCCGCCCCCTTGTGCCGCAGGTCCTGGAGGACCTCCTCCACGTCGTCGGCGTCGTAGTTGGTCACCGGGTCGCGGTTCGACTTCTGGTTGCAACCCGTGACGATCGCCGCGACGGTCAACGGGTAATATTCCGGGGTCGTCTTGGCCTTCTCGACCAGCACCCCCAGGACCCTCCGCTCGCGGGGGCTCAGAGGCACCCACGCTCGTTCGGCGGCCGGCGAACTCATGATCCACCCTCATGACCTGGGCGCGAGCATCATGGGGACGGCACACTCACCGGCCAGAGCGGTCGCGTCCGGCCGTCGCGTCCCTTCCCCCGGAGGGTCCGCCGCGCGGACCACGCCAACCAAGGTCCACACCGCGGACCCTTCAGGAAATCACGAGCGAGAACCGTACTTCGACCGGCTCTCACGACGACTCTAGCTCCAGTTTCAACGTCTCGGTGACCCGGTTCGTGAAGTTGGCGATGCCGACGACCATGGCCAGCTCGACGATCTCGCGGTCGGAGAGGCGCTGACGCAGCCGGGTCATCAGCGACTCGCTGACGTTGATGTGGCGGGTCACCTCCTTGGCGTACTGCATCACGTCGAGCTGGAGCTCGTCGTAGGCGTCGCTGGTCTCGAACTTGGGCGTCTCGTTGACCTGACGATCGTTGAGCCCCGCCTTCCGGCCGAAGTTCTGGTGATGGTGGAGGCAGTACTCACAGCCGTTGAGCTCGGAGGTCTTGATGTAAGCCAGCTCGCGCAACTTGGGGTCGAGCTTGGTCTTCGTGAGCGCGCTGTTGAGGGCGAGGAAGCCCTCGAACAGCGCGGGGCTGTGCGCCATCGCGCGGAAGACGTTGGGCACGGCGCCCACCTTCTTCTCCATGTTCTCGAGGATCGGGCGGACGTCCTCCGCCGCCTCGCCCTTCGAGACGTAACTGATGAGGGCCATTAGGCTTCCTCCCCGTGTGGTGATGGACGGCTCGACCTTGGAAATGCCCGAAACTTCATCCTAGCGGTGGGCCGGTGGGGTCACAAGTCACAGGCGATTGAGCCGGCCGGCCATCGCGGTGAATTGCGGGCCGGCGGGGCGCGTGGGGTCGGGCCAGATGGTCAGGAAGCCTCGGTAGTCGATCTCCTCGAGGGCGCCGAGGTACTCCTCCCAGTCGAGGCCGCCGGCGGTGGAGCCGAGGCCTCGGGGGTCGGCGGTCAGGAGCTGCGGCCGGGCGGTCGAGGCGTCGCTGGCGTAGGCGTGCGCCACCCAGGGGCCGAGGTCGCGCGTGGTGGCCACGGGGTCGATCCGTCGCTGCAACAGGCTGGCCGGGTCGATACTGGCGGCCAGGCCTTCGGACTCGAGGGCGTCGAGGATCGGGCGGAGCGCGCTGCCGGGCTCGGTCCCCGTCTCGATCGCGAGCCGGACGCCGAGATGATCGGCGCGGCGGCCCAGCTCGGTCAAGGCGTGGAGGAAGGCCTCGCGCCGGGGGGCGTCCGACTCGTCCGGGACCGCGCCGACGCGGGCCAGGACGAGCCGGGTTCCCAGCTCGTAGGCCAGGGTGAAGGCCCGCGCGGCGCGCCGGAGGCGGTCGTCGAGCTGGTCGGTCGTGTCGAACGAGCGTCGGGTCGGCAGGTGCATGGCGATGAGCGCCACCTCGATCGAACGCAGGAGATGCCTCAGCTCGCGTCGGCCGGTCTCGGTGAGCCGGTCAGGCCCGAGGTCGCCGACGGCGTCGATGACGACGCCTCGGGCGCCGAGCCGCGCGGCCTCCTGGATCTGCTCCCGGACCGACGTGTTGGGAAGGAGTCGGAGCCCCAACGGGGTACGGATCATCGCGCATCGTTCCTTCAGCGGACGGTTGCCGATCGGGCGCTCATCCGGCCTCGGCTCGAGGCCCGGGCCGTCCCTCCCGGGACCTCGCTCGGACCGGCAAGGAAGCGATTCCGGCTCACGGGAGTTCCCTGGTGCAGTCGTTGCGCGGGCCTTTCTCCCACCGCCATCCCGGCCCTCGCCCACATGGGGGCAGGGAGAAAAGCAGCCTTCCCCCCGCAAGGGCGGTGGAGAAAAGGGAGCCCTCCTCCCTGCAAGACGAGGATTGGGTGGGGGAATCGAGGCGAGCCCGAGACATCCTTTCTACACAGTTGCTTCACAATAGCCAGCGACTCTTGGACCGAGTACCCTTCGATCCTACCAAAAGTCTCCGATCGATGCGGATGGGATAGCGATCCCTCGTTGATGATCCGGTTCGATCGGCCCTGGTGACGACCCCGTGTCGGCCCTCCATCCGCCGACATGAGGTCGGATTCACAAGGGGCGGGGAACGCAATCCGGGATCGCCGGCGCCATCATGCCCGACCCCAGCCCGGGGCAATAATGCCCTTTCACGCCGAGGGTCGGCCTGGGTTAATATGGATTCTAGACTCGTGGCAGGCCTTCGGCGACCGACCTGCCCCCTGATGTCCGTCTCCCCTGATGTCCGTCTCTTCGAGGGAATTCGTGGCAATCGTCCGCCCAGTCGTCGCGCACCGCGCCCTGGACGTCCCGGCCGGACGGCTCGCTCGCGTGATCGCCTCGTGGCCGGAGCCCGCCCTCCTGGAGAGTGGTCCGGGCTTCGGCGCGTCGGGTCGCTGGAGCATCCTCGTGGCGCGGCCAAGGCTGGTCTTCGAGGCGACGGGGTCGGACTGGTCGCTCCGGTCGGATTCGAGGCCCGGAGACTCGGGGACCGGAGGCCCGCTGAGGGTGCTGGCTCACCTGCTCCGGCTCCACGGCCTGGCCGAGCCGGATGAGATGCCCGGCCCTGACCTTCCGCCGTTCCAGGGGGGAATGATCGGCTTCCTCGGCTACGACCTGGCCACTCAGCTCGAACGATTGCCACGGAAGGCGCCGCGCGACTCGCGCCTGCCCGACATCCGGATGGCGCTCTATGACACCATCGTGACCCTCGACCACGCCTCGGGCGCTGTCGAGCTCTGGGCATTCGACCTGCTCGACGAGGGGGCGGCGGCGGCCGAGGCCCGTTGCCGGGCCTGGCGCCGGGCGCTCGACCGCGAGCGGCCCGCGCCCATCCGGTCGTCGCGCTTGGGTCCGCTGGAGAGCAACTTCCGCCCGGACGCCTACCTCGATGCCGTCGCCCGCTCGCTGGAGTACATCCGGGCGGGGGATATCTTCCAGGTCAACCTCTCGCAGCGGTTCGCCGCGCACGGGAGGCCCGAGCCGCTCCACCTCTACCTGCGACTCAAGGCCCGGAGCCCCGCCCCCTTCGCCGCGTACCTCCGCTGGGGCGACCTGGCCGTGCTCAGCGCCAGCCCGGAGTGGTTCTACCAGACGCGGGGCGACCGGCTCGTGACGCGGCCGATCAAGGGGACCCGGCCCCGGGGCGCGACCCCTGAGGAAGATGCCCGCCTCGCCGCCGAGCTAGCCTCGAGCCCCAAGGACCGCGCCGAGCTGACCATGATCGTGGACCTGGAGCGCAACGACCTCGGTCGGGTCGGCCAGTACGGGACCGTCCGGGTGATCGGCCCGCTGGCCGTCGAGACCTTCGCCCAGGTGCACCACCTGGTGGCCACCGTCGAGGGCCGGTTGCGGCCGGGGGCGGGACCGATCGACGTCGTCCGCGCCCTCTTCCCAGGCGGCTCGATCACCGGCGCACCCAAGATCCGCGCCATGGAGATCATCGACGAGCTGGAGCCGACCCGCCGGAGCCTCTACACGGGGGCGATCGGCTATTTCAGCCGGGGGGGGACGAGCGGCTTCAACATCGCCATCCGGACCTTGCTCGTCGAGGGAGATCGCGTCAGCTACCAGGTCGGCGGTGGGGTCGTCGCCGACTCGGACCCCGAGGCCGAGTATCGCGAGACGCTGCACAAGGGCCGGGGGCTCCGCGCGGTGATCGAGGACGAGGGGGGCGCGCCATGATCTGGGTCGGCGGCCGGGTCGTCCCCGACGATCAACTGAGCGTCAGCGTCCTGGATCGCACGTTCGAGCACGGCCTCGGGTTGTTCGAGACTCTCCGCTCCTGGAGCGGTCGAGCGACCCTCCTGGATCGACACCTGAGCCGCCTCCGGCGTTCGGCGGAGGAGCTCGGTCTGCCGATCGATCCCTCCGCCCTGCCCGACGCCGAGGCCGTCGCGCTCCTGCTGCGTGCGGACGGGGTGGAAGGCGACGCGATGCTCCGGATCACGTTGACCGGGGGGCTTTCGGCGTCGCACGGCTCGACCCTCTGGATGCGCTCGGCCCCGCTCCCGCCGCCGATCCGGGACGAGGGGGCGGTCGTGGCGCTCGACTCCTGGGAGGTCGCCCCGTCCAATCCGCTCGCGCGACACAAGACGTTGAACTACTGGGAGCGACGTCGGGCCTTCGAGGAGGCCCGGCGTGTCGATCTCGACGAGGTCCTGAGCACGGGGCCGCACACTTGCTACTGGGAAGGAAGCCGAACCAACCTCTTCATCGTGAAGGGCGTGACTCTGATGACGCCTTGCCTCGACGGCCCGATTGTGCCCGGCATCATGCGGGGGCTCGTCCTGGAGCATGCACGCGAGTTGATGCGGGAGGTCTCGGAAGTCCCGTCCCTCTCCCGGGTCGAGCTCCGCGGCGCCGATGAGGTGTTCCTGACGAATTCGGTCCGGGGGATCCTCCCCGTCCGTCGTGCCGTGGGCGGCGGTCCGGGGTTCGCCCCCTGGGACTGGCCCGCCCCCGGTCCCTGGACGCAACGGCTCTGGGGCAAGGTCTCCAACTGGCTCCATCGAGGGGGGACGACCGCATGACGACCGTCGCCGACGTGGCCCGGTGGCTCGAGGGCTTCGCACCCTCACGCCTGGCCGAAGCCTGGGACAACGTGGGCCTCCTCTGGGGCGACCCGGACGCCGAGGTCACCCGGGTCATGACCTGCCTGTCCATCACGCCTCGGACCGCCCGCGAGGCGATCGACGAGCGCGCCGAGCTGATCGTCAGCCATCATCCCGTACTCTTCAAGGCCGTCAAGCGCGTCCGGGCCGACCACCCCGAGACCGGCATGCTCTGGAGCCTGGCCCGGGCGGGAATCGCGATCGCCAGCCCGCACACGGCCTTCGACAACACGGAGGGCGGGATCAACGACGTCCTGGCACATCGGCTCGGCCTGATGGACCTGGGGCCACTCCGGCCCTCCCCCGCCCCGGCGTCGTTCAAGGTCGTCGTCTTCACCCCCGAGGGGGATCGCGAGGCGGTCCTCGCGGCCGCCTTCGCGGCCGGGGCGGGCCGGATCGGGGCCTACGAGCAGTGCTCGTATTCGAGCGAGGGGTATGGCACCTTCTTCGGGACCGAGGGGGCCAACCCCGCCGTCGGTCAGGCCGGTCGGCGCGAGACCGTCCGGGAACTCCGGGTCGAGGTCATCTGCCCGGCCGACCGGATCGCCGCGGTCCTGGCCGCGATCCGATCGGCGCACTCGTACGAGGAGCCCGCGATCGACGTCTTCCCGCTCCGCCCGACCGCCCAGGGGACGGGCGTCGGGCGCTTGGGGCGGCTGCGCGCGGGCCTCACGCTGCGCGCGTTCGCCGAAGCGGTCGCCCTGGCGCTCGCGACCCGGGGGATCCAGGTCGCGGGCGACCCGGGGCGGCAGGTCGAGCGGGTGGCGATCGCCTGCGGGGCCGGCGACGACTTCGTCGGCGATGCCGCGCAGGCCGGCGCCGAGGTCCTGTTGACCGGCGAGGCGCGGTTCCACCGCGCCCTGGAGGCCGAGGCGCTGGGGCTCGGCCTCGTCGTCGCGGGGCACCACGCCACCGAGCGGCCGGGCGTCGAGGAGCTTGCGTCCCGGATCACCCGCGCCTTCCCGACGTTGGCCGTCTGGCCCAGCCTCCTCGAGGCGGATCCCCTCTGGACGATTGCCTGATCGACCCGACGCGCGGCATGTCCTCTCCCCGACGGTTGAGCGCTGGGCCCGGTGGGTGCCATCGGTATGGGAGAGTCAAGCCCACCAAGGCCAAAAAAGCGACCTGGGCGACCCGCCATTGCTGGCGAGAATAAGAACCCCCAGGAGATCCTGGGGGTAAAAGAATCCACCGTACGGATCAGCATTCGATCCCGTCGACCGATCGAATCCAAATGCCAATGGTGGAGGCGTCCGATCTCAAGGGTTGGCGGAGACGGGCTTGGTCGAGTCGCCGGGACCGGCCTTGCCGCCGCGCGTGGCGGGCACGTCGAGGTAGGTCTGATGCTCCCACTGACCGGCCCAGGCCTGACCCGCCCAGCGCTGCAGGGAGATGGCGCGGACGGTCGGACGGTCCTCGTCCCGGATGACTTCGCCCCAGGCGCCGGCGTAGGCGGCACGGACCTGAGACGAGCTCTCGCCCACACAAAGCAGGCGCTCGCCGCCGGGGGCCAGACACGCCACCGCCCTCCAATCTTGAGCACCCGTGGATTCGCTCATACTCATCGTTCAGTACATCCCCGCCCGACGGTCCCGTTTCGAGGCGACCCTCCGAAGGAGTCGCCATCGCACAACACGCCGGGACTTCAATACAAGTGCAAAGTCTCTGGTTTAGGAATCACCGGAGGATCGGCGACGCCCGTAAAATCTTTCTGTAACGGTTGGGCGGAGTCATCCCATCCAGAAGGATCTTACGTCCCATTCATTCGTTCGGCAACTCGAACTCACCGTATGCAAGATTCATGAGCCACGGCATCGACCGAAGCTGCGGGCTGCGAGCGAAGGGGATCGCCGGGGGGGAACGACACGTGTGTCAATCGATCCGGCATGTAGTGGACACGGGTCCATCGAAGCCGATCCTTGTCCAGCACTAAATGATTTTATCGTCGACCACCCTCCAGGGCGAAGGAAATTCGCGAAAAATTCCAAGAAACCATTGCAGGTTGCAGGTTTCTAGGGCTCGGGATGCGGCCCCGCGACGTCGGGCCCGGGCGGGAGGCCTCACGTGGGAGGGTCGCTCACCGGGCCCCGATCCGGAGCAGGACCTTGCCGCGCCGGCCGACCGCGTCGGCCTCGCGGACGGCGTCGCCGATGGCGTCGAGCGGGAACGAGGGGCCGGACTCGGTGGCCAGGATCCCCGCGCGGATCCCCCGCGAGATCTCACCGAAGAGCCGCAGCGCAGCGGGGATGCTCCGCTGCTTCATCCAGTGGCCGAGCCAGAAGCCCTCGACGACCCGCGTGCCGGCGATCATCAGCCGGGGGTCGATCCGCAGCGGCTCGTGCGACAGCGTCCCGTAGACCAGCATCCTGCCCTCGGCCGCCAGCGACCGGAAGACCCCCGTCCCCGTGTCGCCGCCGACCGGGTCGAGCGCGAACTTGACGCCGTCGGCCCCGACGATCCGGCGGACCTGGTCCTCGATCGGGCCGTCGGCGGACGAGATCACCGCGTCGCCGCCCAGCGCCTTCAACGCGTCGATCGCCTCGCGGCGGCGGACGACGTTGATCGTCTTGATCCCGTCGTGCCGCGCCAGCCGGATGATCATCCGCCCGAGCTGCGACCCCGCCGCCGACTGGAGGAGCCACTCCCCCTTGGGCACGGCCAGGACGTACCGGACCATCGCCAGGGCCGTCGCCGGGTTGACGAAGAACGACGCGACCTGCTCGTCGGGGAGGTCGTCGGCCACCGGCCGCGCCTGGCGCGCGGCGATCACCGCGTACTCGGCCCAGTTCCCCCCCTGATCGTTGATCACCGTCACCCGCTTCCCCTTGACCAGCCAGCCGATCAGTCCGGGGCCGACCTCGTCCACGACCCCGACCCCCTCGAACCCCGGCGTCGCCGGCAGGCGCGGGAGCACCCCATAGCGGCCCCGGACCACGAGCAGGTCGGACGGGTTGACCGGGCTGGCGATCATCCGGACCCGAACCTCGCCCGGCCCAGGCTTGGGCAACGGAACCTCGCCGACGCGGAGGACCTCGGCGGGCTCGCCGAACCGGTCGAACAAAATTGTCTTCATATTAATATCAATATATTAGTAATAATATTATTTAAATTAATATATTTTCATTTTTTTTTAATTTATAACATAAATTATTTACTTAGTTACATAATCCACTAGGTGCAGAAAGCGATGGGTGAGCTAGGCAACAGGGGTTATCAGAAGACGGACCGTCCGCTCCACCTTTAACTGTCCATCTGACAACCAACTGCCACACTCCTCTTGAGATCTCCCATCCGGAATCTCCCATCCGGAATCTCCCATCCGGAATCTCCCATCTCAAGGGCCTCGGTGCCGCGCGACTCCGGGCACGGGCTTGGGATTCCCCCGGGAGTCGGATATCTTATACGCTCGGACGCGGCAATCCTACGGGAAATCACGACCATGTCCCACGACCCCCTCGTCACGACCGACTGGCTGCAGCGGCACTTGCGCGACCCCGGACTCCGCGTGGTCGACATTCGAGGCTCCGTGACCACCCGTCCGCTGGGGGCCGGTGTCGAGGAGGCCACCTACCGCGGCGCGCTCGACGAGTACCTCGCCGGCCACATCCCCGGGGCTGTCTACGTCGACTGGACCCGTGACATCGTCGACCCCGACGACCCCGTCCCGGCGCAGGTCGCCCCACCCGGCCGGTTCGCCGAGGCGATGTCCCGCCTCGGGGTCGGCGATGCCACCCACGTCGTCGCCGTCGATCACTTGGGCGGGCAGTTCGCCACCCGGCTCTGGTGGGCCTTGACCTACTACGGGCACGACGCCGTGAGCGTCCTCGACGGCGGCTGGAACCGCTGGGTCGAGCAGGGGCTCGAGGTCGAGTCGGGGGCCGTCGCCGTCGAGCCCGGCGCATTCCACCCGCGGCCCAGGCCCGAGTGGCGGGCCTCGGCCGACGACGTCCGGGCGGGGCTCGGCCGGGCCGACCTCCAGCTGATCGACGCCCGAGACCCCGCCCAGTACACCGGCGCCCGCCGCCGAGGCCCGCGCGGTGGCCACATCCCCGGCGCGATCAACCTGCCCCGCGAGCTGTTCTTCGCCGAGGGTGGCGGATTCCTCCCCCTCAAGGAGATCCGCCTCCGCGTCGAGGGGCGCGGCCTCCGATTCGATCGGCCGACGATCGCCTACTGCAACGGCGGCGTCGCGGCGACCGTCGTCCTCTTCAACCTCGCCCGGCTCGGCCACCCGGACTTGGCCAACTACGACGGCTCGTGGAATGAGTGGGGGCCTCGCCTCGACCTCCCCGTCGAAGTCTAGAAATGCACCCGATCTTCACTCGCCTGATGAGGGCTTACGGGACTGTCGCCACGCCGGTCATAGTGCTAGGGGTTCCGACTCCGACAGAGCATTCCTGACTGCCCAATCGGGTCAAGGGTGGTATTGAAACGATGGCAGAACACGATCCCCAACATCAAGGCAGGCTGACGGGTCACAGCCGCCGCGACTTCCTCCGCGGCTCGAGCCTGGCGGCGGCGACGGCCGTGCTGACCGGGCCGGCGCAGGCGGCGCGGGACGAGACCACGCTGGCCGGGTCGGGGCCGACGGTCCTCTCGGGACAGGTGAAGATCACGCTCAAGGTCAACGGCGAATCGCGCCAGTGTACCGTCGAGCCCAGGAGCACGCTGCTCGACACGCTCCGCAACCGCCTCGACGTGACCGGGCCCAAGCGGGTCTGCGACCGCGCCAGTTGCGGTGCCTGCACGACGATCATCGACGGCGATCCCGTCTACTCGTGCACCACGCTGGCCGTCTCGTGCCAGGGCAAGACGATCGAGACGCCGGAGAGCTTCGGCTCCGGCGAGAAGAGCGTCCCCCACGCCTTCCACCAGAACGACGCGCTGATGTGCGGCTACTGCACGCCCGGCTTCGTCACCGCGTGCGAGGCGCTCCTGCGGGAGAACCCGGACCCGACGCTCGAGGAGGTCAAGCGCGGGCTCGACGGCAACATCTGCCGCTGCGGCACGTACATCGGTGTCTTCCGGGCGGCGCTGGCTGCGGCCACCGCTAAGAAAGGAGACTGAGCGATGGCCGCTTGGCCCGAGAAACCCCACCTCATCGGGACGCGGATCCCCCGGCTCGACGGCCTGGCCAAGGCCTCCGGCCGCGCCAAGTACCCCTCCGACGTACGTCCCGAGGGCACCCTCTTCGGGGCGCTGCTGTACAGCCCGCACGCCCACGCCAAGGTCAAGTCGATCGACACCTCGGCCGCCGAGGGGATGCCGGGCGTCAAGGCCGTGATCGCCATCGCCAAGGAGGGGACGACCCTCCGCTACCATGGCGATGATGTCGCCGCCGTCGCCGCCGAGACCGAGGAGCAGGCCCGCGACGCCGCCCGCGTCATCAAGGTCGAGTACCAGGTCCTGCCGCACGTCGTGACCGAGGCGCAGGCCATGGCCGACGGCGCCCCCGAGATCGTCAAGGGCGGCAACGTCCGCAAGAGCCGCGCGATCACCAAAGGGAAGCCCGAGGACGCGATGTCCGAGGCCGACGTGACGATCGAGGCGACCTACGCGCTGCCGGTCATCACCCACGTCTGCCTCGAGCCGCACGGCCTGACCGCGCGGTGGGAGGGGGACGACCGGATCGTCGCCTGGGCGAGCACCCAGGCCGTCGGCGTGACCGCCAGCGAGCTGGCGCAGACCTTCAACATCCCGGCGTCCCACGTCAGCGTCCTGACCGAGGTCATGGGGGGCGGGTTCGGCTCGAAGTTCGGCGCCGACGTCTGGGGCCGGGTCGCGGCCGAGCTGTCGAGGAAGTGTGGCGGCCGGCCGGTCCGGATGTTCCTCGACCGGGCGCAGGAGCACCTCGCGGCGGGCAACCGTCCCAGCGCCACCGCCCGGGTCAAGCTGGGCGCGACCAAGGACGGCCGGCTCGTCGCCCTGCTCGCCGAGACCTACGGCACCGGCGGCAGCCGGGGCGGCTCGCAGTTCCCGCTGCCTTACGTCTACGACATCCCGGCCGCCTCGCGGGCCCACTCCGAGGTCTTCGTCAACGGCGGCGGCGCCCGGGCCATGCGGGCCCCGGGCCACCCCCAGGGCTGCGCCATCATGGAAGCGGCCATGGACGACCTGGCCGACACGCTCGGGATCGACCCCCTGGAGTTCCGGCTCAAGAACCTCGATCCCAAGGACTTCCGGACCCCCATCCACATCGCCGAAGTCAAGATGGGCGCCGAGCTGATCGGCTGGCGCGAGTACCGCAAGCCGCGCGGCCAGAACGGCAAGGGACCGATCCGCCGCGGCCTTGGCATGGGGCTGCACATCTGGGGCGGCGGCGGCGCGCAGGATAAGCAGGTCAACTGCTCCATCCACCCCGACGGGTCGGTCGACCTGAGGTCCGCTACCCAGGACATCGGCACCGGCACCCGCACAATCCTGGCGATCGTCGCCGCCGAGCTGCTCGGGCTGAGGGTCTCCGACATCACCTCGAACATCGGCAGCTCGACCTTCCCGCCCGGCCAGGCCTCGGGCGGCTCGACGACCGCGCCGTCGATGAGCCCGCCGACCTTCGCCGCGGTCACCCAGGCGCGCGACGCGCTCTTCGCCAAGATCGCCCCGGG
>JAFANO010000607.1 GCA_019232645.1 Planctomycetaceae bacterium
GGCGCGTCGGCCGTGGCGATCGACCACCGCGTCGACCTCTACGCGCTGGGGGTCGTCCTGTTCCAGGCCCTGGGCGGGCAGCCGTTCCCGCCCCGGGGCGCGTCGACGGCCGAGCGGCTGCGCGACGCGATCGCGCAGCGCCGGGCCGGCGCGCCGAGGCTCCGCGACGCCTGCCCGGGGGCGTCGCCCGCGCTGGAGGCGGTCGTGCGCAAGTGCTTGGCGCCGGAGCGCGACGACCGCTATGCCAGCGCCGCCGACCTGGCCGTCGACCTCCAGGCGGTCGCCGACGGCGGCCCGCTCCGCTTCGCCCTCGAGCCGCTGCCCAGCCGGGCCTCCCGGACGCTCCGGCGGAACGCCAGGAGCATCACCGCGGCCCTGATCGTCGTCCTGGTGGCGACCGTCGCCGTCGCGGCCTGGCTCCGGGGCCAGTCCGAGCGACTCCACCAAGAGCAGGATGCCCACCACCGGTTCTGGTTGGCCGAGCACTCCGAGCAGGACGGCCAGTACGCGGCGGCCGCCGCCCAGTTCACTGCCGCCGCCGACCTGGTTCGCGGCCGTCGCGACCTCCGCGCGTTCCACGATGAGGCGATGCGGAGGCAGCTCCTCGCCCTTCGGACGCACGCCGCGCGGGACCAGGTCGACGCGCTGCTCCGCCACGGCGATGCCTTGCGGTTCGGCCTGATGGGGCTGGGCGAAGACCCGGCCGAGGCGTCGCGCGAGCTGGAAGCGGCGCTGCGGCCCTTCGACGTGCTCGACGACCCCGGCTGGGACCGTCGCCCCGAATGGCAATTGCTCGACCCGGGCCGCCGGAAGCAACTGCGCGACGAGGTCAACGACCTGCTCTTCCTCTGGATCGTGGCCTCGGATCGGCCCGGCGATCCGGTGTCGTCGCTGCGCGCCGTCGCGCTCTGCGACCGGGCGTCGACGTTCGCCGAGCCCCGAGGTCCCTGGCGGGCCTTGCGGGCGCGTCATGCCGCCTCGACGCGCACGGGGCCTCCCCCGCCCCCGGGGGAAGCCGACGACCCCGCGCGCGAGACCTCGGCCCGCGCGTGCTTCCAGAGGAGCCTGCTCTGCAAGCTCGCGGAGGACCGGGCCGGCGCCCTGGTCTGGCTGGAGCGCGCGGTCCAGCTCCATCCGGACGACCACTGGTACCAGTTCGCCCTGGCCTACCAGCACGACCTGGCCGATCACGTCGATCGGGCGCTGACCCATTACGAGGCGGCGCTGGCGCTGCGGCCCGCCAGCCCGTGGGCGCTGGCCAATCGCGCCCACCTCCTCTGGTCGCGGCGGGGGGCCTGGGGCCGGGCCCGCCGCGACCTGGAGCAGGCGCTGGAGCGGGTGGACGGGCGCCATGGCGTGCTGATCCGCCTCGAGTATGGCCTGGTCCTGCAGCGGCTGGGCGACTTCCGGGGCGCGCGCGCGGCCTACGCGCGGGTCCTCGCCCAGGGCCGCGAGACCCGGGTGGCCCGGATCGCCCGCCTGAACCTGGCGAAGCTCGAGGCCGACTCCGGGGCGCCCGGTCGGGCCCGGGCCGGCTACGACGCCCTCCTGGCGGAGGATCCCGGCGACCGTGACGCCCGGCTCGGGCGGGCCGTGCTGGCGCTCCGGCTCGGGCGGGCCGGAGCGGCCGAGGCCGACCTGACCTGGCTGCTCCGCGCGGCCCCCGGCGCCGCCGGGTGTGCCGAGGTGCTCGCCTACCGCGCCATGGCCCGGCTCCTGCGGGGCCACCCCGAGGAGGCCGAGGCCGACGCCGCCGAGGCGCTCCGCCTGGACCCCGGCCCGGGCCGGTCCCGGCCGGTGCTCCGGCTCTGGCGCCGCGCCGTGCTGGCCTCGGGCCGCGACCTCGACCTGCGCGACGCGTCCCCCGACGAGTTCGCCCTCTGGCCCGCCACGGGGCCGGCGCTCGAGGCCGACCTCCTCGCGGCCGCCGACCGGCTCCGCGACGCCGCCGAGGGCGCTGCCGCCGCCGACTCCCCGGCCGCGATGGCGGCCCTCCGAATCCGCGCCGTGCTGCTGAGCGCCCTGGGCCGGCACGGGGAGGCGGAGGCCGAGGCGAGCCGGGCCGTGGCGCTAGCGCCGCTGTCGGCCCCCGCGTCCGAGACCCGCGCCCGGGTCCGTCATCGTCGCGGTGACCGCCCCGGCGCCCTGGCCGACGTCGCCCAGGGCCTGGCCCTCGAGCCCGACGACGCCCGGCTCCGCGCGCTGGGCGCGTCCCTGGCGCTGGAGGCCGGCGACCCCGGGGCCGCCCTGGACGAGTGCGACCGGGCGTCCTCGGCCGGCGCCCCGGTCTCGGCGGGCCTCGAGGCCCTGCGGGCCCGCGCCCTGATGGCGCTGGGCCGCCCCGAGGCGGCGCTCGACGCCTGGTCCCGCGCCCTCGGCGACGACCCCGAGGACGCGCGTGCCCTGCTGGGACGGGCGCGGGCGTTCACCCAGCTCGGCCTGTGGGACCAGGCCCTGGCCGACCTCGAACGCGCCGCCGACGATGCCGGCGAGCGGTCCGGCCTGCTCGGGCGGATCGCCCTGGCGTACGGATCCTGCCTGATCGCCCGCCCGGCACGGGTCGACCGCGTGCTCGCCCTGGCCCGGCGCGCGGGCGCCGCCTGGCTCCGGGAGATCCGATCCGTCACGCGCGGGGCCTTCCTCGCCAGTCGAGGCGAGTGATCGAACCGGGCCGATTATGTTCAATTCGAGATTTCAGATTCGAGATTTCAGATTCGAGATTATCAATTAACAACGGCCCGACGAACGGCGAGAATGCCGATTTTTAGAAGAGACTGCAGCATTTTTCCTGGAACTCGTTTTCGTCAGATTTTGCACAAGTGCAGAAATGTCAAAATATTACGACATCTCGATTTTCATCAGGTTTCTAGCGATGCGTCGGCTCGTTGTAAAATTTTGAATCTGAGATTTCAAATTTCGAATCTCAATTACGCGTCCGTCGGCCCCGGTCCCCGCAGTCCTGCACCACTGGGACAAGGTCCAGGCACAGGCCCTTGACGATCATCGCCGACGACAGGCTCAGGCCGGCGAGGATCAGGGTCCGGCTGCCCGGTCTCATCCTCGGACGACTCGCCGTGCTCCAGGTCTCCGCCCCAGTCGGCGGACGGGCGGACGGGGGCGGCGCGGGGCGCGTGCCCATGACGTCCGGTCCCTGCGGGACGGCCGCGCCGCCAGACACGGGCGTGACTGCGGGGAGATCGACCAGCGTCGGGGGGACGGTGAGGCGCGACTCGCCCCCCTCCCGCGGCAGCAACCCTCGCGCGACCGGCGCGGGCTCGGGAGCGGACGCCGACGCGACTGCCCCGGTGACGGGCTCGTCCCCCGGTGCCTCGCCGCTCGAGGGCTCGAGGGCCCGATCACGTCTCACGGCCCGCTCGGGCACCGGGATGCCGGACCGCACGAGGTCGGGGATCCCCTTCGCGTTCGTGTAGGAGGGTCCGGGGGGGAGGTCGAGCAGGGGGAGGTCGACGACGACGGACTCGCGGCGCCGGGATTCCGGCACGGGCCCGTCGTCGGCAAGGATCCCAACGGCCGGGGGAGGCGCTGCCACGGGCAGGGGCAGGGGCAAGGACGTCGGGATGGTGGTCGTTCCGGCGGGGCTCATGCCGACGATGGAAACGAGCCCGTCTTCGGGATGCGAACTTGTCGGCGGGACCTGACCCTGGCCAGTGTGGCTGCCGTGGCCGCCCCCACCCCCGCTGTCCGAAGTCGACGATAAGGGAGGCGAGGGAGATGGCGCCAATGAGACGGGCCCACTCGAATTGTTGATACCCTCGGGCCAGGGGTGCGTCAGCGAGGAAACGATCATCCCTAATGGGAGGCCGACGCTCTGGGGCGGGACGCCGGACGTCCCGGAGTTGGTAACGCCTCCAGCGTTGGTGGCGGGGGTGGACGAAGTGAGGGAGGAGAGACGTGTGACCTGGAGGTGGAACACGCTCGGGGCCGGCGCCGTCTCCCCGGTCTGGGTAACCTGAGCGGAGACCCCCACGTATATGGACTGGCCCGCGAACGGGTCCACGCCCGTGACGCTCAGGCTCGTGTCGGTCGAGACGGGCTGGTCGAGGAGGACACGGCCCGAGGTGTCGGTCAGCCAGACCTGGTCGGAGACCGGAGCCAGGGTCGAATCCGACGTCGGGACCGATCCCCAGGCTAGGTTGATCTCGAGGCCGACCGCGTCCGGCGTGAGGGTGGCGCGATACATCTGGATCGCGTCGCCGGGGGGGACAACGCCGTCGACCTGGGTCTCGCTGATGTCCGGCAGGCTCTGCACCCCGGAGGGGAGGTCGAGGGCCACACCCGGGGACGTCCCACTCTGGGACACCGAGACGGTCACCGCGACCGGCCCCGACGCCGCCGAGGACGTCCCACCCGAGGGCGACACGACCGACACCGGCGCGGCCGAGGACGTCCCACCCGAGGGGGACGCGACCGACACGGCCTGGGACGTCCCACTCTGGGACACCGAGACGGTCACCGCGACCGGCCCCGACGCCGCCGAGGACGTCCCTTGCCCCATCGTCGACACCCAAGCCGTCACGGGCAGCGCGGGAGCGGTCGCGCCGGGCGTCGGAGTGGTCAGGAGAAGGCGAGGTTCGAGGGCCTCCAGCCGGAGCGACGACCGGCGCGCCGCCACCCGACCGAGGATTCCGTTCCGGCGCGATCGCTCGCGCGGGATTCGCCTGCTTGGCATGGCCATCGTTGAGCCGGGTCCCAGGTCCTTGGTTCGCTCCCCCGAAGAGTCGTCACCGATCGGGCCGGGGTCGCGCGGGCCATCCCACCCCCCGGCCGGATCACCGGCCATCCGACGCCACCTCGCCCGTCAAGATGCTATGCTCTCCTGATCTTTCTTCGAATTCCGGCGACCTCATCGGACATCTTTCTCCCGATCCGATCCCGAGGAGCGTCTCGGGTGACCGGATCGCGCGCAACGAAACCACGCCCAAAACCGGAAGAATCCGCCGTCTGAACTGAGAATGATCAATAATGGGGAGGCCCCTTGTCAAGACCTCTGTCATGTGAGCGAGAATTCGGATCTCATCGTTTTTCAATTATGCTTATGATCGAATGCATTGCAAAAACGGTTACACGATCGCGCTGACTTCGGTCAGAGGAGTGCTCTCCCCTTTGATCACCCGGGCAGATCCTTGCGCTGGGGATCGTCGCGATGGTGCGCGCTGGTTTGTCTCGCTGGTTCACGCCACGCAGGCCGCGGCGTGGAGAATGCTCCGGTCTTGAGTCCGTGGCCCTTGAGGATCATGGTGGCGAGGCGTTCCGCCGTCCTCGGCCTTGCAGGATTTTGGGCCCTGTTTGTGCGATGACGGGCGCCCTCCTGCTCCGACGGAAGGTTTTGAACGGCGGCAACCACCCGGGTTTTTCGATGTGCGCAAGCGGCGGGATGAGTGCGCGATCTCAACGGCTTGAGGCCCCTCGCCCCTCGCCCCTCTCTCAGCGGCGGGGTGAGTGCGCGATCCCAACAACGTGAGGACCATCCCGGGCATGAAGATCGGCACGATTCAAGCGTTGGCGTGCGTGGGGCTGGGCAGGTTGCTCGGCCCCGTCGCCCCGACCGCTCAACGGCCGTAGACCATCGAGGCCGGCAGTTCGGTGACCTGCTGGTTTGGCGGATCGTAGGAGAGGGAGGCATGGTTCTCGCGCCTCCTCCGCTCCCACGCCTCGCGCCGCCAGCGGCCCAAGGCGGTCAGGCCGAGCGTGTGCCCCAGGATGTTCGGCGAGCGGGAGGGCGGACCGGTGACCGCCGTGGTTGGCGGGGGGAGCTGCGGCGTCATCGAGCCATTCCTCAAGGCGTCATTGGTCATCCCGCCAGAGGGGCCTTCACGAGCCGCCGGGCGCGCGGCGGTCGGCGGGGCCATCCTCGAGTAGTCGGCCTGCACGACGCCGATCGGGGTCGGCTGGGCCGTCGGGGCCATCGGCCCCGAGACCGCGTATCCGGGGGCGGACGCGGCGGCCACAACCGCAGATCCGGGTGGGTTTCCGGCCGTGGCGGCCGGCGCCGGGCCCGAGGGCCGCGCCGAGATCGGGGGCATCGCCGCGGTCATGGCCGAGGCCGCGACCGGGGCCGAGGCGGCGGCCCTCGCCGCTTCCTCACAGCGCGGGCACGGCTCGCTCTGCATCACGACGCCCCTCGGGGTCGCCGGGGGCGGCGGGACCTGGATGCCCTGCGCCAGGAGCTCCGCCCGCTGACAATCGGGGCAGAGATGGCGCTTGCGGAACAGGCCCGCCCGGTAGGAATGGACGGAGGACATCGTTGCGTTCGCCTGCGGCGGGGTCGAGTCGGGCGGGTCGGCCCAGAGGTGGGGCGGGGCGGCCAGGGCCAGACCGGGCAGGACCAGGCCAATCCGAGCGAGTCGGCTCATTGGGAACTCCTTTCCCAGGGTCGAACCGAGTTCCCGGGGGAACGTCGGGACGGGAACGGGATATCGACGGGTCGGCTGAGGAATCCTGCCGGGGCCCGCCCTCGACCGGCCGACCCGAGAGTCGGCCGGTCGAGGGCGGGCCCCGGACACGGCTCCTCCAATTCCTTTCCCAAGATCGGCTTCGTGGATGTGACGCCTTGTGAAAAACCGCCCGGATCGGTGTCATGCACCCACTCGGACCGGGCCACCTCGCTGCGGCGGGCCGGGTCCGCTGATCGGATAGGGGGCGGTGCCACCATACCGAGGCAGGGATCCGGTTTTGACGCCGACGCGATCGCGCGGGCGTGCTGGAGACCGCGTGCGACTCGCGCTGTGCGCCGCCGCGCGCGGCGTTAAGCTGGAAAGGAATGTCCCGCGACCCGGCCCCCGGCCGACGTCCCCCTTTGACCGCCTCGGATGGCCACCATGGACAGCGACCCCGCACATTTGAAGTCGATCCGCAACATCGGGATCATCGCGCACATCGACGCCGGCAAGACGACCACGACCGAACGCATCCTCTACTACACCGGCGAGATCCACCGGATGGGCGACGTGGACAAGGGGTCCACGGTCACCGACTACCTCGACGAGGAGCGCGAGCGGGGGATCACGATCGTCGCCGCGGCGATCACCTGCCGCTGGAAGGATCCCGCGGGCCACCCGATCACGATCAATATCATCGACACCCCCGGCCACGTCGACTTCACGGCCGAGGTCGAGCGTTCGCTCCGCGTCCTCGACGGCGCCATCGTCATTTTCTCGGCCGTCGAGGGGGTCGAGGCGCAGAGCGAGACCGTCTGGCGGCAGGCGGCCAAGTACCACGTCCCCCGGCTCTGCTTCATCAACAAGATGGACCGCATCGGCGCCGAGTTCGAGCGGGTCTTCGACGAGATCCGCGAGCGGCTCGAGAGCCACCCGATCCCGGTGCAGATCCCCATCGGCGCCGGGCCCGAGGGGACGATGGGCGAGTTCCAGGGCCTGATCGACCTGATCACGATGCGGGCCCTCCACTTCAAGACCGAGGACCTGGGCTCGACCTACACCGAGGACGAGATCCCCGAGGGCCTCCGCGCCGGGGCCGAGGCCTGGCGGGAGACGATGCTCAACGCCCTGGCCGACTTCGACGAGGAGTTCACCGAGGCCTACATGGCCCACCTCGAAGGGGCCGAGCTCACCGAGTCCCAGATCGTCGCGGCGCTGCGGCGGGCGACCCTGACCGGCCGGGCGCAGCCGGTCCTCTGCGGGTCGAGCTTCAAGTACGTCGGCGTCCAGCAGTTGCTCGACGCCGTGGGGGCCTACCTGCCGAGCCCCCTGGATCGGCCTCCGGTGGTCGGGCACCACCCCAAGAAGGGGACCGAGATCACCCGCCGCCCCCGCGTCGACGACCCCTTCTGCGGGCTCGTCTTCAAGATCACCAACGACCAGCACGGCGACCTGGCGTTCGTCCGCGTCTACTCGGGCGAGCTCAAGGCCGGTAGTCGCGTCTACAACCCGGGCAGGGACAAGAAGGAGATCTGCTCGAGGCTCTACCACATCCGCGCCGACGAGCGCGAGCGGGTCGAGCGGGTCGCGGCCGGCGACATCGTCGGCGTCGTCGGGCTCAAGGAGTCGGTCACCGGCGAC
Source organism: Planctomycetaceae bacterium (assembly GCA_019232645.1). Classification (GTDB taxonomy): domain Bacteria; phylum Planctomycetota; class Planctomycetia; order Isosphaerales; family Isosphaeraceae; genus JAFANO01. The sequence goes on from JAFANO010000607.1 coordinate 8,040, forward strand.
ACCCTCTGCGACGCCGCCCACCCGATCCTCCTCGAGCGGATCGAGTTCCCCGAGACCGTCATCAGCATGTCGATCGAGCCGGTCAGCTCGGCCGACAAGGGGAAGCTGGCCGACACCCTCAACGCGCTGGCGCGCGAGGACCCGACGTTCGCCTTCAAGTTCAACGAGGAGACCGGCCAGACGCTCATCTCGGGCATGGGCGAGCTGCACCTGGAGATCCTCAAGAACCGGATGATCCGCGACTACAACCTGAAGGTGCACGTCGGCCGTCCCCGGGTCAGCTACCGCGAGACGATCAAGCACGCCGTCAAGCGCGTGCAGGGGACCTGCATCCGCCAGACCGGCGGGGCGGGGCTCTACGCCAAGGTCACCATCGACCTCGAGCCCGAGGTCCAGCCCAAGGGGGCGCCCGTGCTGGCGTTCGTCACCAAGCTCAAGGGGGGCGTCATCCCCTCCGAGTTCCTGCCGGCGATCGAGGCCGGCCTGCGCGAGGAGGCCAAGTCGGGGGGCCGCACCGGCTACCCGCTGGTCGACCTCAAGGTGACCCTCGTCGACGGCGACACCCACGACGTCGACTCGAACGACCTGGCCTTCCGCTTCGCCGCGTCCGACGCGCTGCGCAAGGCGGTCCACGAGGCCGGGTCCGTCCTGCTCGAGCCGATCATGAGGCTCGAGGTCGTCACGCCCGAGGACTACCTGGGCAACATCACCGCCGACCTCTCCAGCCGCCGCGCCCTGATCGACCGGACGTTCACCCGGGGCAAGCTGATGGTCATCGAGGCCCGCGCCCCCCTGGAGAAGATGTTCGGCTACTCGACCGCCGTCCGGAGCCTGAGCCAGGGCCGCGCCAGCTACTCGATGGAGCCGCTGGAATACGCCCCCGCCCCCGAAAGCTTGCTCGAGAGCCTCGCCGGGGGCTGGTGACCCGAAGGCGCGCCCCGCGGGACCGGGTGCCGAAGCAGGCATGGGCCGACGGAGCCCGGCGGTGCGCGTCCGGTGCCTCGTCATCGAGGCCCCGGAGCCGAGGCTCTCATGCCCGCGTCTCGAGGACGAGGCCCCGGCCACCCGGGGCCGTCCGCCAAGGATCGCCGGGATCCATGGGCGAGCCCAGAAAGAGGAAAATCGTCGAGGAGCCATTGACACCGGCCCGGACTGCCATTACATTCTTACTTTCCCGCATGACAGATGACATGCGGCGCGGGAGGTTCGGGAGACTCGGATCGGCGGTCGTTTGGCGAAGGGAACTACGCGTGTCGGGCATCAGCAATGAGCGGATCCGCATCCGCATGGAGGCATACGACCACACGATCCTTGACCAGTCGGCCAAGGACATCGTCGACACCGCGAAGCGGACCGAGGCCATCGTCCACGGGCCGATCCCGCTGCCCACCCGGATCGAGCGCTACACCGTGCTGCGGAGCCCGCACATCGATAAGAAGTCGCGGGAGCAGTTCGAGATCCGGACGCACAAGCGGCTGATCGACATCGTCCAGCCAACAAACAAGACCATCGATGCCCTGAACAAGCTCAGCCTGCCCGCGGGCGTCGACATCAAGATCAAGGCCTCGCCCTCCGGGTCGTGACCGGATCGGATCGTCGCCGACGCATTCGCGGCGCGACGGCGTGGGCGGGGGCGGCCCGGGCGTCACGGGGGTGCTCTCTGAGGCCCGTGACGCTCGTGGCATTCATCGGGACCGCGGGGAGGTCCCCCGCGGCCCGCCGAGCGAGGCGACGTGGTGCGAGGCCACGCGCCGCGCCGGGTATTGAAAAAAAACTCAGGGTCAACCTCACCGGGCGGCGCCGCCGGCCCCGGCAGTGGATGATTGACGACGGAGTTTCGCGATGCGCGTCGGACTGCTCGGCCGTAAAGTCGGCATGACCCAGATCTTCGAGGCCGACGGCACCGCCGTCCCGATCACGGTCCTGGAATGCGGCCCGTGCACCGTGCTCCAGGTCCGGACGGAGGAGCGCGACGGCTATCACGCGCTGCAGCTCGGTTTCGCCGATAAGAAGCGGAAGAGCGCGACCCAGGCCGAGCGCGGACACGCCCGCCGGGTCGACGCCGAGCCGAAGCGCTACGTCCGCGAGATCCGCCAGGACGGCCCGAGCGACGTGGCCGAGGGCCAGACCCTCACGGTCGAGGTCTTCGGCGCGATCCCGCGCGTCGACGTCATCGGCACGAGCAAGGGGCGGGGCTACTCGGGCGTCGTCAAGCGGCACGGCTTCAAGGGCCTCCGGGCATCGCACGGCGTCAAGCGGATGCACCGCCACCCCGGCTCCTCCGGCCCCAGCGCCGACCCGGCCCACACCCGCAAGGGGATCCGCAAGCCCGGCCAGTACGGCAATGCCCGGATCACCGCGCGGAACCTCAAAGTCGTCCGGGTCGACCCGACCAACAATCTGCTCCTGGTCCGGGGCGCCGTCCCCGGCCCCAACGGCGGGTTCCTCACGGTCCGCCAGACGAACAAGGTTTGATACGTGTCCCGATGATTTTGTGTACTCTGTCTGGATGTCGGATTCGGGATTCCGAATTCTGGATGTAGGATTCGAGATTCCGAATTCCGGATCTCGAATCCGAGATCAGATTCTGAATTCCAGATTCCGAATTCCGGATCTCGAATCAGAATCTCGAATCCGAAAATCGAGATCTCGAATCCGGGATCTCGAATCCGACATGAGACACCGAGTTCCGGATCTCGAATCCGAAAATCGAGATCTCGAATCCGGAATCTCGAATCCGAGATTTCCAATGGCCATCCCTCAGACCGGGTATACGAAATCCCTGGAACCCGTCAGAGAGAATCACCCGAGCTCGAGGCAGAATCCCCGCGGAATGGAACCGGGATGGATGGGAACATGTTGACCGTGCCCGTATACAACCCCGCCGGCGAGAAGGTGGGGGAGGAATCGATCGACCCCGCCGACTTCGGCGGCGGGGTCAACAAGCAGCTCCTGCACGACGTCGTGCTGATGCACCTGGCCAACCGCCGCGTGGGCACGGTCAACACGCGGGGCCGCGCCGACGTCGCCGGGTCGGGCAAGAAGCTGTTCCGCCAGAAGGGGACGGGCAACGCCCGCGCCGGCGCCAAGCGGACCAACAAGCGCAAGGGCGGCGGCGTGGCCTTTGCCCGCCGCAACCGCGACTACAGCTATGCGATCCCCAAGCGAGCCGTCCGCGCCGCGATCCGGATGGCGCTGCTGTCCAAGTTCCAGGACGGCCAGGCGCTGGTCATCGACGGCTTGAACCTCTCGGAGCCCAAGACCAAGGTGGTCGCGCAGGCGCTCCGGGCGATCCGGAGGCCCGACCTGACTGAGGACGAGGCGACCGTCGCCGTCGGCGAGACCAAGGCGCAGGCCCTCAGCCGGACACTCGACCACCGCTCGATCCTGATCGGCCTGCCGGCGCACGACCCCACCTTCTACCGCAGCGCGCGGAACATCGAGGGGGTCCAGGTCGCACACGTGGCCGACTTCAACACCTACGACATCCTCAAGCAGCGCTACCTGCTGCTGACCCGCGAGGCACTGGCGGTCCTCAAGCAGCGGGTCAAGGAGAAGGTGGGCCGCCGTCCGGCGCCGGGGGCCACCCCGGCCGAGGGCCAGGCCGAGAGCGCCACAACCACAACCTCAACCGACGCCGACGTCGAAGCCGTCGCCGCGCCGGCCGACCCGGAGGGCTGAGAGGTCGATCATGGTCACGCTCCGTCGTCCCCCGCAATATGAGCGCCCTGGCCCGAAGCTCGAGCCGTACCAGGTGATCCTCCGCCCCTTGATCACCGAGAAGGCCACGCACCTCTCGGAGCGGCACAACGCCTACACCTTCGAGGTGAACGCGCTGGCCACCAAGACCGAGATCAAGCGGGCCGTCGAGGAGTTGTTCCAGGTCAAGGTGGCCGACGTCCGGACCCAGAACCGCCGGGGCAAGCTCCGCCGCCACCGGCTCAAGATGGGCCGGATGCGGAACTGGAAGAAGGCGATCGTCGCGCTGCACGAGGATTATCGGATCGATTTCTATTGAGAACGGGGCCGTCGATCATCGGCGTCCCGCCGCGAGCCCCGGGCTCGGCGGCTGAGGTCAGGCCGAGGCGGCGACGGCGACGAGGGATGCGACCGCGTCATGGGTATCCGCTACTACAAACCGACCAGCCCCGGGCGGCGGAACGCCTCGGTCAGCGACTTCTCCGAGCTGACCGACAAGAACAAGAAGCCCGAGAAGAGCCTGACCGAGCCGCTCAAGAAGAAGGGGGGCCGGAACAACCAGGGGTTCATCACCGCCCGGCACCGCGGCGGCGGCCACAAGCGGATGTACCGGATGATCGACTTCCGCCGCAACGACCGCGACGGCGTCCCGGCCGAGGTCACGCACATCGAGTACGACCCCAACCGCTCGGCCCGGATCGCCCTGATCCGGTACCCCGACGGCGCGAAGCGGTATATCATCGCGCCCGAGGGGCTGAAGGCGGGGATGACCGTCACCAGCGGCCCGAACGCCGAGCCGAAGCTCGGCAACTGCCTGCCGATGTCGCGGATCCCGACCGGCATGACGATCCACAACCTCGAGATGCAGCCGGGGGGCGGGGCCAAGCTCTGCCGCTCGGCGGGCGTCGGCGCCGTGCTGACGGCCCGCGAGGGGGACTGGGCCCAGATCACCCTTCCCTCGGGCGAGGTCCGGCGGATCCCGGCGGCCTGCCGCGCCTCGATCGGGACGGTCGGCAACGCCGACCACATCAACATCCGACTGGGCAAGGCGGGCCGGAGTCGCTGGCTCGGCCGTCGCCCGCACGTCCGGGGCGTGGCGATGAACCCGGTCGATCACCCGATGGGCGGCGGCGAGGGCCGGACCTCGGGCGGCCGCCATCCCTGCTCGCCCACCGGCAAGCTGGCCAAGGGGGGCAAGACCCGCCGCCGCCGCAAGCCGTCGAACTCGGCCATCATCCGGCGCCGCCGGAGCGTCCGGTATGGCCAGTTGAAACTCTAGCCGGCACGCCGCACGCCGCGCCTGCCGCCTCACGGCCGGCCGTCGTTCCGGGGACGACGGCCGGCTGCTCCGTGTTCAAGACCAAAGCGACGAAACCCCGTCGCCCGTTTCGAGCCCCTGATTTTGTCAGGTCCGGGACCAAACATTTATGGGACGTTCGTCGAAGAAGGGCCCGTACGTCGTCGAGCGGCTGCTCGACAAGGTGGACCGGGCCGAGCAGACCGGCAGCCGCGAACCGATCAAGACCTGGGCGCGCGCCTGCACGATCGTGCCCGAGTTCGTGGGCAAGAACTTCGCCATCCACAACGGCCGGAACTTCATCAAGCTCTACGTGACCGAGGACATGGTCGGCCACAAGCTCGGCGAGTTCGCGCCGACGCGGACCTTCCGGGGCCACGGCGGCAAGGCCGCCAAGGGTGCCGGCCGCAAGTAATGGGTCCCAGGGACCCCGTGCGACCGGTCCGAGGATGGGAAATTTGAGATTCGAGATTCCCAATTATTCCCAATTCGAGAGAGGAATTGCGCAGCCGTGGACATCAGTCCCTAGTCGTATGACGGTTTGGAGCAGGTGGGTGAGGGGCGGGTTCGCCGTACCGTCCGGTGGTAGCGAGGGGTTATACCCAATTATTTTCGAATCTCGAATTCGAACTCTCGAATTTGGAAGTCCAGGCAGGGCGCCCCAACGATAACGATCTGGAGCGCGGATCAGGCAGGCGGTCGGGTGCGCCTGGCGCACCCACCCGACGATATCGATGGCATGAGAGACCCGGCCATGAGCCCCCTCGCTGAATACACCGCCAAGCACCGCTTCGCCCGGATCTCGGTGCGCAAGGTCCGGCCGCTGCTCGACCTGGTGCGCGGCAAATACGCCGACGACGCCATGGACCTCCTCAAGTTCATGCCGCACCGCGGGGCGCGGCTGATCGAGAAGGTGCTCAAGAGCGCGATGGCCAACGCCGAGGACCGCGGCGTCCGCAAGGTCGGCAACCTGGTCGTCGTCGACGCCCGCGGCGACGGCGGCCCGATGTTCAAGCGGCTGATGCCCCGGGCGCGGGGCATGGCGTACATGATCCGCCGGCGCAGCGCGCACATCTCGATTGGCCTGACCGACCTGAGCGCGCCGGCCGACGGCACCTCGGACAAGGACCGGGATTAACCCCGAAGGACGCAGACCCATGGGCCAAAAGGTTCAACCGACCGGGTACCGCGTCGGTATCATGGAGGACTGGCGGAGCCGCTGGTACGCCTCCAAGCACGAGTTCAAAGACCTGCTGGTCGAAGACTTCAAGATCCGCAAGTTCATCAAGGGGAAGTACGGCTTCGCGGGCATCCCCAAGATCGAGATCGAACGGACGCGCGACGCCGTCACCGTGTTCCTGTCCACGGCCCGGCCGGGGATCATCATCGGCCGCAAGGGGGCCGAGGTCGACCGGCTCAAGGAGGAGCTGCAGGAGCTGACCGGCCGCCGCATCGAGGTCAAGATCGTCGAGGTCAACCGCCCCGAGATCGACGCGCAGTTGATCAGCGAGGACATCGCCGAGCAGCTCCAGAAGCGGTCGAGCTTCCGGCGGACCATGAAGCGCGCCCTCGAGCAGACGATGGACGGCGGCGCCCGGGGCGTCCGGATCCAGCTCTCGGGCCGGCTCGGCGGCTCGGAGATGTCGCGGACCGAGTCCGCCAACCTCGGGTCGATCCCGCTCAGCACGCTCCGCGCCCGGATCGACTACGGGTTCTCCGAGGCCAAGACGGCGCAGGGACACGTCGGGGTCAAAGTGTGGGTCAACCAGGGCGATTACCTGAAGACGGAGGGCGGCACCGATGCCTTTGATGCCCAAGCGGGTCAAGTACCGAAAAAGCCAAAAAGGCCGCGTAAGAGGTAACGCCACGCGCGGCAACTACGTCGCCTTCGGCGAGTACGGCCTCCAGTCGCTCGAGCCCGGCCGGATCAGTGCCGCGACCATCGAGGCCGGTCGCGTCGTCGCCAGCCAGTCGGTCAAGGGCGGGGGCAAGCTCTACATCCGGATCTTCCCCCACAAGAGCGTCACCTCGATCCCCGCCGAGACCCGCATGGGCAAGGGCAAGGGCGAGGTCGAATACTGGGCGGCCGTCGTCAAGCCGGGCACGATCCTCTACGAGATCGGCGGCGTCAGCGAGGAGCTCGCCCGCAGCACCCTGGCCCGCGTCGCGTTCAAGCTCCCCGTCGCCTGCCGGTTCGTCACCCGGCGGCCCATGCTGTAGGGATCGGAGGTCCGGCCCCAGGAGCCCGTCAATCATGTCCAAGCCCGCCGAACTCCGCGAGCAGACCGACGAGCAGCTCGACCTCCTCCTGAAGGAGACGCAGCAGAACCTGTTCCGGCTCCGCCTCCAGAGCGAGACCGAGCGGCTCGAGGCGCCCAGCGAGATCGTCAAGGCGAAGCGGGAGATCGCCCGGATCAAGACGATCCTCCGCCTCCGCCAGATCGAGCGCGAGCGGTCCGCCGCCACGGCCTTGACCCCCTGAAACACGCGATCTTTGGAACGACAGCGGCAAGGGTCCCAGCGCCGCGCGTGGCGCCGGGACCCTGAGGTAAGGAACCCGCGATGAGCCAGCCGACCCCCACGCCCTCCCCCGCCCGCTCGCGTCGCAAGACGGAGATCGGGGTCGTGGCGTCCGACAAGATGGACAAGACCCGCCGGGTCGAGATCGAGACGCTCGTGCCCCACCCCAAGTACGGGAAGCTGATGAGGCGCCGGACCGTCTGCCACGCGCACGACGAGGAGAACCGGTCGCATGTCGGGGACCTGGTCGAGATCATGGAGACCCGCCCCCTGTCGAAGCTCAAGCGATGGCGGATCGTCCGGATCGTCCAGCCGGGCGCCCAGCAGGCCCTCGCCGGCGAGGGCGAGGCGGCGGCGCAGGTCCAGGCCGAGTCGTCCTGAGCGCCGGCCCGGGCCGGCGACCCGTCGCTTCTCACCGGGTGGGCGGTGCCCACCCAACCCGTTGAGGCGGGCCTCCACGAGGGAGCATGTCCCATGATCCAGATGCAAACTCGGCTCGACGTGGCCGACAACACCGGGGCCAAGGAAGTCATGTGCTTCAAGGTCCTCGGCGGCAGTGCCTCGCGCTACAAGCGGCGCACCGCCGGGCTGGGCGACATCATCATCGCCAGCGTCAAGAAGGCGACCCCCGGCGGCGACGTCAAGGCCGGCGACGTGGTCCGCTGCGTCGTCGTCCGCGTCCGCAACTCGACCCGGCGGTCCGACGGCTCGTACGTCCGATTCGACCGCAACGCCGTGGTCCTGATCGACAACGAGAAGAACCCCCGCGGCACCCGGATCTTCGGCGCCATCGCGCGCGAGCTCCGCGACCGCCAGTTCATGAAGATCATCAGCCTGGCCGCCGAGGTGGTCTGACCCCCGCCACGGCCGTCGCGTCCCGCGCGGCCCGCCGCCGCGAGCGGACGCCGGCCCCGCCGGCCCCCAACACCGCAGGACGAGCCATGCACATCCGCAAAGACGACCAGGTCGAGGTGATCACCGGCGACGACCGGGGCACCCCCGACAACCGCCGGATCGCCAAGGTGCTCCGCGCCATCCCCGGGGCGAACAAGATCGTCGTCGAGGGGGTCAACCGCGTCTACAAGCACATGAAGCCCAGCGCCAAGAACCAGCAGGGGGGGCGGCTCTCCAAGGAGATGCCGATCGACGCCTCCAACGTCATGCTCTATTGCCCGAG
>JAFANO010000048.1 GCA_019232645.1 Planctomycetaceae bacterium
CGCCCGGCCCCGGATTGTCGCGAAGAGGAGCGGACACGGCTTGTTCTCGAACCAGCCCGGAAGACGACAAGGATTCACCACGAAGGTACGAAGGTCACATAGGATTCTAGGCTCACTGCTGTACTTCGGGCTGACGTTGCCGCGCGCTGCGGCACGGCCTCTAGCCTGAGCGTGCTTTATCATCCGTTTCGTGAAGTGACTCCCGCATACCCAGAGCCGATAGCGAGCAGATTAGCGGACCAGGCCTTTACTGTACCTGTCGTTGCAAGGGCTGTACATCCTGCTCGGAGCGGTCACCCTGTTCTCCAGTATGGCCGCGTTCCTGGTGTGGTTCAGCATGACAGCGAGTTGGCCGTCCGCTCGAGATGGGAGGAATCCAGATGCGCACCGCTGAGCCGAACTTCATCGTCCGGCTGATGCGACCCGAGGAGGTCGAGTTGATCCGGACCTGGTCGACGGCCGAGGGCTGGAATCCTGGACTCCACGACGGTCCTTGCTTCTTCGACGGTCCTTGCTTCTTCGCGACCGACCCCGAGGGATTCTTCATCGGGGAGCTTGGCGGCCGACCTGTCTCCTGTATCTCATGCGTGGCCTACGACGACTCGTTTGGCTTCCTCGGCCATTACCTCGTCAAACCCGAGTTCCGGGGACAGGGCTACGGGGTCCACACCTGGCGGGCAGGAATGGCACACCTCGGCGCGCGGAACGTAGGGCTGGACGCCGTCCTCGCGCAGCAGAGCAACTACGAACGTTCCAGGTTCACCTTCGCGCATCACCACATCCGCTATCAGGGAGAAGGGGGCGGGCGATCCCCAACGGGGGTCATTCGCCTTGCGGACGTCCCGTTCGAAGATGTGCTCGCCTACGACCGTGGTTGCTTCCCGGCCCCGCGGCCGACGTTCCTCCGGAACTGGCTGACGTTGCCCGAGTCGGTGGCGCTCGGCTGCCTTCGGGACGGCCGCCTCGCCGGATTCGGCGTGGCGCGTCGGGGTGCGGAGGGGTTCAAGATCGGTCCGCTCTTCGCAGACGATCTCCCTGCGGCCGAAGTCTTGCTGCGAGGCCTGACGGCCGAGACGGCCGGCAGGCCTTTCTGCTTGGACATCCCGGACGATGTGGCGAACCCTGCCGCCGGTCAGTTGGCCGGACGTTTCGGGATGAGGGAGGTGTTTCGCACCGCCCGGATGTACACCCAAGGCCGGCCGCGGATGGACGCCGGCCGGGTCTTTGGCATCACGTCGATGGAACTGGGATAGCGTCGGCCGCCGAACCATCCGCTGCAGCATACGAGGGGCCCCTTGTCGGGGGCCGAGCCCCTCGGCGGCGGCCTGGCCCCTGGACAGTCCGAACGGATTCGGGCAAAATGCGCGGGAGATCCGGAGGTGGACCGTGATCCTGACCCTGGCCTCGATCCTCATCGCCGCCGGCCCGCTGGCCGATATCGGTGCCGCCCCGCCGACTACGCTGATCGACGCGGCGGGGCGTCCCTGGGCGCTGGATTCGCTCAAGGGGAAGGCCGTGGTCGTGTCGTTCATCTACACGACGTGTAATGGCACCTGCCCGGCGACGACGCACACCCTGTATCGGGTCCAGCAGAAGCTCAAGGACGCCCGGCTCTGGGGCAAGCGGGTGGAGTTCGTCTCGATCAGCCTCGACCCGGCGCGTGACACGCCCGAGGTCCTGGCCAGCTATGCGAGGATCTACGACGCTGATCCCGCCTCCTGGCACTTCCTGACCGGCCCGCCCGACCGGGTGAACCGGGTGATCGCCGCGTGGGGGATGTGGGCGAAGGTCGGCCCCTCGGGGGTGCTCGACCACCCCTCGAGGATCTTCCTGCTCGACCCCCGCGGCCACCAGCGCGAGATCTACAACCTCCAGTTCCTCAAGCCCGAGTCGGTCGTGCAGGACGTCCAGACGGTCCTCGCCGAGGGGGTGGACCCCTGAGCCTCGAACGGGAAAACGATCGCACCCTGACCGACGTCGCGACGGATCGGGTCCGGCGGGTCTACGTGATCCTCAACCCGGTGGCCGGCGGCTGCGCGCCGGCCGACGTCCGAGAGGCCCTTCGGAGGCACTTCCCGGGCGGCGAGACGGACTGCGAGATCCACGCGACGACCCGGGACGACTGCATCGCCGAGTTGGTGGACGCGGCGCGTCGGCGCGGCTTCGACCTGGTCGTCGCGGCGGGGGGGGACGGGTCCGTCGCGGCCGTCGCCGACGGCCTCGTTGGGGCTGAGGCCGCGCTGGGGATCCTCCCGATCGGCACGGCCAACGTGATGGCACGCGACCTGGGCGTCCCGCTCGACCTGGACGGGGCCTGCGGGCTCCTGGCCGGCCCGCACGCGATCAAGCGCCTCGACGCCATGCGGGTCGGCGACCGCTACTTCCTGACCCAGATCGGCATCGGCATCGACGCCCTCATGATCCGCGACACCAAGCGCGAGCACAAGCGCCGGTTCGGCCGGATCGCTTATCTCTGGACGGCCTTCACCCGGCTGCTGGGGTTCCAGCCCCGGCGGTTCTTCCTCGAGGCCGATGGCCGTCGCACGCGGCACCGGGCGTCGCAGGTCCTGGTCGCCAACGTCGGCCTGCTCGGCCAGCCGCCGCTGCGCTGGGGGCCCGGCATCCACTCCGACGACGGCCGGCTCGACGTCTGCGTCGTCCGCGCCCGGACGCTGCTCCACTACCTGCGACTGCTCTGGCACGCCCTGCTCGGCCAGCACCATCGCGACCCCCACGTGCGCTACTTGACCGCTGCGAAACAGGTCGCGATCGCCACCAAACCTCCCCTCCCCGTGCAGGCCGACGGCGAGATCATCGGCGAGACGCCGCTCGAGATCCAGGTCGTGCCGCGGGCCGTCCGAGTGGTCGTCCCGGCCGGGCCCTCCGTGTAGGGGGGATGGGTGGCGAGGGACGCCCTCGAACGGGGGAGGACGATGAGGTCGCGAGGACGAGACCCCCGCCACCCCCGCGCGACAACGTTCCGCGACGCCGATCGCCGTGCGAGTCCCTCCGCCCTTAGCAGAATGGCCTCAGCGCCTGGCGCATGGCGGTGGCGGTCGGGTAGCGAGCGTTCGGGTCGCGGGCCAGGCACTTCTCGAGGACGGCGGCCAGAGCGTCGGGGATGTCGGGCCGGCGCTCCTGGATCGGCACCGGCGACTCTTCCAGGAGGATCCGGATCAGGTCGCCCCCCTCGGACATGTTGTCAAAGAGGAACTGGGCGGTCAGCAGGTAGTAGAGCGTCGCCGCCGTCGCATACAGGTCGCCCGAGGGGAGGACCGTCTTGAAGTCGAGCATCTGCTCGGGGGGCATGAACGGGACCGTGCCCCGCATCTCGCCCGAGAAGGTCAGACCCGACAGCCCGAGTCCCCGGAAGCTCTTGGCGAGGCCGAAGTCGGAGATCTTGGCGATCAGGCCGCCGGGCTGGCGGCCAATCAAGATGTTCTCGGGCTTGATGTCGCGGTGGACGAACCCCAGGCTGTGCGCCTGTTCGAGCCCCTTGAGGACCTGGCAGGCCATCCGGCAGGCCTGGTGGATCGGGTAGCGGCCCGGCTCGCTCTGCGCCAGCGCCTCCAGGTTCGTGCCCGCGACGTACTCCATCGCGAACCAGAACTGGCCCCGCGTCATCCCCTGCTCGAGCCACTCGACGATGTTCGGGTGCTTCAACTGGCTGATGACCGACATCTCGCGCAGGAAGCGGTCAATGGCCGACCGCGCCGCGGCGCTCTCGGGGACGATCAGCTTCAGCGCGACCAGCCGGCCG
>JAFANO010000081.1 GCA_019232645.1 Planctomycetaceae bacterium
GCGCTACTAACAGTCGCAAATCAAAGAACTTAGGGCGGAGGTGGAGAAAACTTATTGCCCTCATGAAATCCCTAAAATCCATGCCTTTCAATCGCCGTTTGACACGACCGAGATTTCGGATTTGAAATTCTCATTTGACGTTTCAAATCCGAAATCTCGAATCCGAAATCTCGAATCCGAAAAGATAGTTTACCAAATGGCGTGAATTGCATCGATCTTCGAAGGGCGGCTCATGCCAGCAGCACCCGATCGACCAGCATCGCCACGCCGTCGTTGTCGTGGTCGCCGGTGACGTGGTCGGCGGCGTCCCGGACGGCGTCTGGTGCGTGGCCCATGGCCACGCCGAGGCCCGCCCCCTCGATCATCGGGATGTCGTTCATGTCGTCGCCGACGGCGCAGATCTCGTCGGGCGCGACCCTCCAGAGATCGGCGAGGTGGAGGATCGCGGCCCACTTGCTCGCGTCGTGGCGGAGGACCTCGCACATCGTCCCCTGGTATCTCGGGCTCTTCTGCACGAACGTCCGGACCCGGCCCGCCAGCCGTGCCAGGATGACCACCTGGAAGGCGAGCATGTCCGGCCGCGACCCGATGGCGAAGAGGTGATAGTGCACGCCGCCGTCGATCCGGTCGGCCCAGTCCGGGTCGACCTCGGCGTGCCGCCGATTCAGGCCCAGATAGTCGTCGAACAGGGGGCGGCCCATCGGGTCGCGCGCCACCACGAAGTCGGGGGCGTCGGGCGGGTTGTCGCGGAACGAGACGGCCGGCTCGTCGTGGTCACGGAATAGCGCAAGCACCTGGGCGAGCGCATCGGCGTCGAGGTCGGCGCGCCAGAGGGTCCGGTGGCCGCGCGGGTCCTTGACCAGCGCCCCCGAGTTGCAGACCAGCGGGGCGTCGAGCCCGAGCTGCTCGGCGATCGGCCGCGCGCGGCGATAGCGCCGGCCCGTGCAGAGTACCGGCCGGATCCCCGCCCGGGCCGCCCGCGCCACCGCCTCGGCGGTGCTCGGCCGCAATGTCCCGTCGCGGTCGAGCAGGGTCCCGTCCACGTCCAGGGCCAAGATCCGGTACCGCGATCCGTTCCTCCGGCTCAACGGGCGATCCCTCCGGCGGTGGGCCTGGCTTGATGTCCTTGACGCATCGCTGGGGGGCCTCATTGCGCCGCGACCGCCCCGGCGACGCGGCGGACTCGGACGCTCCGGGGGAAGAGCGACTCCTGGTCGAGCGTGCCGTCGGCCGAGAACGGGATCGGCCGATCGTCCGTCTCGAGGGTCAGGTGCGGGTGGGCGCGGACCTCGTCCTTCAGGGGGGGCGTGACCCAGAGCGTGTTCAGCTCGAGTGTGTTGGGGATGATCACGAGCCGGGCCTCGGAGGGGTCGATCCGCCAGCACGTCTGGAGCGCGGCCTCGAAGACGTCGCGGTCGGTCGGCAGGGTGATCGGGATCCGCGCGCGTTCGAGGCAGCAGGAGGTCAGGACGTTGACCCGGAACGGCTCGGGGTCGATCTTGGCGACCAGCCGCTCGGTCGCCAGGTCGGCGAAGCCGATGCCCACGAGGTTGCCATGGCTCTCGGCGGAGGCGTCGAGCACCGCCAGCCGGGTGATGATGGGCCGGTCGAGGTCGGGCTGCGTCTCGATCATCTGCCGGCCGATGACGTTCGGATCCATCCCCGCGCCCGAGTAGTTCTTGCCCAGCTCGCCCACGATCAGCACGTCGATTTGGTCGAACGGCAGCCGTGCCATCAGGCCTCGGGCGCGTTCGAGCAGGGCCGGCTCGACGTCGAGGGCCGCCTCGGGCTCGACCGCGACGATCTCGGCGGGCAGGTCGTCGGCGTTCTCGAGGATCGCCAGGCCGAGCGCGAACCTGGTATTCTTGATGAGGAACCGCCCGACGGCCGGCAAGACCTCCTTCATCCCCCGGAGGCCGAGCTTGTGGACCTGCTCGGCCCCCTGGCGCTTGCCCAGGCCGATGACCATCATCTTCACGATGCCCGACTCGTGCGACGAGTGGAAGTCGGTGTGCGGCTTGACCCGATTCATCAGGACGATCCCGTCGGCCTCAGAGGCGTTCTTGTCGAAGTAGATCGGCAGGCCGACCGGGCTGGTCCCGAGGACGACCGTGTCCATGTCGGTCCGGACCTCGACCCCCATCGCCTCCGGGGTGATGCCGAAGTCGGCCAGCAGCGCCCGCTGGCCCTCGGGCGTCGCGCCGCCGTGGCTCCCCATGGCGGCGACGATGAACGGCCAATAGCCCATCTGCTGGAGGGCCTCGACCGCCGCCCGGGCCGCCGCCGGGAGGACCGTGATGCCCCGGCTGCCGATCCCCAAGGCGATCCTGCCGCCCGGCTTGACCCGCTCGCGAAGCCGGCTCTCGAGGATCAGGCGGCGGATCGTCCCCGGCAC
>JAFANO010000208.1 GCA_019232645.1 Planctomycetaceae bacterium
CAAGAACTATCCAAGCCAGAACATGCGTCGTGAGATCGTCCTGGCTGACTTCTGTCGAAGGCGCCACAGGACGATTCCAGCCAGCGTCGGAGCCGCCGTGGCAGTCAGGGTTTTTGCCTTGGCTGCGAGCTCGCCTCGCGGGATGATGATCCAGCCCCCGCTGGAGTAAAACACGGTCAGCGACCGAGGAAAGGAGCATGACACATGGCCGAACGACGACAGTTGACCTTCGCCAGCCTCGACGACGTGATGCCCGACGTGGAACATCTCTTGAGGGGGCACATCACGGTCGGTCAATGGACCTTGGGGCAGATCTGCAGGCATCTCACCTCGACATTTCGGTGGTTGTCGGAGGGGGGCCCCGATGCGACACTCCCGCCCGTGCCGGAGGCCATCCGTCAACGCCTGCTCAGCGTGGGCAGGATGCGTGAGGGCGTGCAGGCCCCCCATCCCTCGCTCCTGCCGCCGCCCGACCTCGATGGGCGCACGGAGGCCGACATCCTCCGTGAAGCCATCACCTGCTTCGCCTCGGTGACCGACCCGTTACCTGCCCACCCGGTCCTCGGGCCCATGACGCGGGACGAATGGATTCGGTTCCATTGTATCCATTGTGCCCATCACCTCAGCTTTGCCGTACCCTCTCCCGATTCGCCGTCGTCCGGCTCATCCTCCGGCTCCACGGCCGCTCGATAACCCTCGCATCTCACGACGGGCTGGGGTGGATATTTCGCGTACCGGGGATCGGTCCTCGACATCTGGCAGAGGAGGAAGCGTGAGCCCTTCGGCGTCACGACCTCCCGCATCCGAGAGCACGTCTCACAGAGGCTGCTCGGGATCATGGTGACCATCAGCCGAGTCGGGGCTGCTGTGCAGACCATCCCTCCGTTTCGCAGAGGGACTTTCGGTCGTCGCAGGGTCCGGATCCGGAGAGCTTGGCCCGACGGCGACACCCCGAACCAAGGCGGGAAACCTTCGGCCCGGGGGACGGCGGCTCGGGAGACCCGCGCCGAACGAGGAGTCTCTGGGATGTGATGGTGTAGGGCGTGGAGGCACGCCCTACGGTTTGGGATGGCGATCCGATGACTACTTCGGGGTGGTGCGGGTCGCCGGGGTTGGGGTCGGGGTCGGGAGCGTGGCCGGGGCGGCCGGGCCTGGGTTGGCGACGCCGATGACGCCGACGGCGAGGCGACCCCCGGCGTTGCCGGCGGGCTGGCTCTTGAGGTCATCGGCCTTGGCGTGGACGACGACGCCGCGGCCGAGGATCGAGGTGGGGCCGGCGAAGCTTAGCGCTGGGTCAACAATGTCAAGCTTGGCGTGGCCCTTCTCGTCGGCCTCGATGTTCCCGAGGTCGCCGACGTGCCGTGCCGGCGACGTCGGGCCGGCGTGCGGCTTGCCCGTGGGGTTGAAGTGGCCGCCGGCCGACATGCCGTCAGGCGAGTGGGGGTCGCCGTACTCGTGGATGTGGAACCCGTGCGGGCCGGGGGTCAGGCCGTGGATGTCGGCCACGACCTGGATGCCGCTGCCCGTCTGGGTGAACGTGACCGTGCCCGAGACCCCGGGATTGTCCTTGGTCGGCTGCAGCACGGCGATGGCCTTGGTGATGGTGCCGCCGGCCATCATGGCGTGGTGGGCGCCCGTCGTCGCGTGGGGCGCCTGCGCCCAGGCGACCATCGCGGCGAGGCTGACGGCCGCGCCGACCGCCAGGGTGGGGACGAACGTCTTGGCTGGCATGCTGTCTCTCCTGGTTGTGGGATGAAGAGCCGATCGGTCGAACGAGGTGAGGAGGCCCACCTCGGCCTTGCCAGTACCAGATGAGGACCTCACCCGTGTCGGGCGAGGTCGGAGGCCCCCCCGCCCCTGCCCTCTCCCGAGGGAAGAGGGGAAAGATCACTTCTAAGAGGAGGCCAGGGTGAGGGCCTCGTGTCGCCGGAGGGATTCAGACCTCCGGCGAGGACCCGATGCACCTTAGGAGGCTCGCCAAAATAACCTATCCAATGTCGGCTTTCGGGAGGATCGTGTAATTCCAGTCGCCGTGGAACTTCTCTTTCCTGATCAACAGGCCCTTCATCTGCTCGTCTGTGATCTTCCGGCCAGTCGGGTAGTTTCCGTCATCCAGCTCGGATCGGATCGATAACCCCGTCTCGGTCGTCGTGCTTCCGATCAGGTTGACGACCACCTCACAGCTCACCAGCGGGCGGCCCCGCCAGTTCTCGGTGATGTGGCAGAACATCCGGTGCTCGATCTTGTTCCACTTGCTCGTCCCCGGCGGGAAGTGGCACACCGAGATCCGCAACCCGGTCTCGCTGGCCAACCGCTGCAACTCCAGCTTCCATAGGCGACAGCGGCTGCCGTTCGACCCGCCGCCATCGGCCGTGACCAGTAACTTCGTCGCCTGCGGGTACGCCCGGCGGCCCATGTTCCGCCACCACCGCCGTAACGTCTCCACAGCGAACTCGGCGGTGTCGTGGTCGACGCCGACGCCGACCCAGCCGGTGTTGGCCGTCGGGTCGTAGACGCCGTAGGGGATCGCCTTGCCTAGGTCCTTGTCGATGAAGTCGTACACGTTGACCTTCTCGGGCTCTCCCGAGGGCTGCCACTCCCGCCCGCCGTTCCGGAACCGGCCGACAAGCTCCTTCTTCTTGGCGTCGACGGAGACCACCGGGTGCCCTTGCTTCTGGTAGGCCTTGACCCGCCGGTTGATGTGCTGGAACTGGGCATCACGGTCGGGGTGGTCGCCGCCCTCGATCGTCTTGCGGTTCGACTGGAGGCTGTACCCCGAGGCATGGAGGAGCCGGTTGACCGACCGCTCGCTCACCGTATGACCCTGGGCCCGGAGTTCGGCCGCCAGGTTGGCCGCACTCTTACACGTCCAGCGTAATGGCGACATCGGGTCGCCACGGGTCACCGGATCGACCAAGATCTCAAGGACGCGCTCGAGCTTCGGGTCGTGGTCGATCAGGGGCTTCCGCCCGCCCCCACGCCGCCGAACTCTCCCGGCTGCTTGCATCCGATCGAGGGCTGGCGATGGGGGTTGGAGTTCCCTCAGACCCGCTCGGATGGTGATGCGTGAAAGGCCAGTGGCCTCGGCGACACGGGAGATCCCACCCCGCCCGATCGCACGGGCCTCGGAAGCGGCCCAGAGCCGTCGGGCCCGCTCATCGAGCACCGGCTCCAGAGAGGCGAATTTCTCGGCGATGACACGGGTGTCGGGGATGAGCATGAGGGCCATCCGGCGATGCTGTGGCCGCCGTGCCGCAGGCAGTGGAGCGTCAAAGCTGGGTGGCGATCAGGACTGTGCTAAACGGCGTCGACAGAACTAACCCGGTTCGCCCATCAAAGACCTGCATCATTCAACAGGGGTCTCGGGCTTCATCTCATAAGACTTCTGCACGCTGGGCGGCCTAGTGCCGAGGCTGTCCCTGATCTTCTTATCCCAGACGGCTTCGATGTTGCCCTTCGTCTCGGCGAGCATCGACTCGGGCTCGAGATTGCGGTAGGCATCGATCTCGCCAGCCGCGACGGCCGTCATGGTGGCGTACACCGGCTCGGGGTCGAACTGCGCCCGGGGGAAGGCGAGCTTCGCATAGTCGAAGAGCCTCTCGGAGGGCTCATCCTCCCAGCTCTTCCACGTCTCGAACCCGCGGTCGTTGAAGCCGGTCAGGAACGGTCCCGGGTTGATGGTCGCCACCTCGATCCCGAATTCTCGGAGCTCGAGGCTCATGGTCTCGGCGATCGCCTCGACCGCGTGCTTGGACGCCGCGTAGATCCCGGTGAACGGGTTGACATTCAGGCCCTCCCGGGAGGAGACCCACACGACCCTCCCCCGGCCACGCTTGACCATCTGCTTGGCGATGCCCTGGGTCAGAAGGAGTGGCCCGATGACGTTCACTTCGAACTCGCGGCGCATGTTCGCGGCCGGGATGTCGACGACTGAGCCTCCTTCCAGGACGCCGGCGTTGTTGACCAGGATCTCCACGCCCCACGCCAGGGCCTTCCTCCGGTCGCCCTCATTGGTGACGTCGAGCTTCTCGACCCGGAGGCTCACCCCCCGCGCCGCGGCTTGGCGCTTCAGGGTCTGCACCTGCGCGTAGATCTCGACCGCGGCGATGACGTCGAACCCCTTCTCCGAGAGCCGCATCGCGACCTCGAGCCCGAATCCAGAGCCTGCCCCCGTGATCAGGACGGTCTTCACTGGCTTCCTCCCGATGCCTTCCGGACGGACGTCACCTCGACCAAGGGACGCGCTCGCGATCCGGCGGCGGATGAGCGGACGCTTCTACAGGCCTTTCAGCGTGTCGAACAATTTCACGGCCCTCTCTGCAGCACTCCGTGCGCTCTGCGGATTTGTCCCCGTGACAACCCGGCCGGAGGTGATGGAGTAGTCGTCGAAGGCGTTCATCGATGAGCTGTAGTAGGCCCCGACGGCGGTGACCGCCTCGACAACGGGGACCACGCCGTCCGACCTCAATCTGTCAAGGATCCTGAAGATGAGCTCGCCCTCGATCGTGAAACCGGTGACTGTCTTGCCTTCGATGATCGACTTTCCGGTCTTGGAGTCGATGACGCCCGGCAGGATCGCCGGCCCGTGACAGACCGTGGCGACGACGCCCCCCCGATCCCAGATATCTGCGGCAACTGCTTGGAGTCCTTTCGCGGTCGGATAGTCATAAAGCGCTGCATGCCCGGCCGAAGCGAAGAACAATCCATACTCTTCTTTCTTCAAGTCCGAGGCTTTCTTCAGTTGCGAGTTGAGCTTGACATTAAAGGGATGCTCGGGGTTTTGGAGGATCGCTTTGTCGCTGCCGGATAGAAATGGATCCGTTAGCGACACGTCGTCTAAACCAAAGCTTCCGGTCTCGGAGGCGAGATCCACTCCGAATCCCGCCTCGGTCAGGACTTCAAACGGATGTAAGGCCTCAGTAAAAAAGAGGCCTGTCTTGTGGCTGCCCGGATAGATGGCGCCGTTGAAGCTGGAGATAGAGATAAGCGCCTTCCGGGGAAGATCCTTGGGCATGGCTTACCCCCCTCATCTTGTGATGACCTGGCGTGGCCCTACGCGACGCCCGTTCGACGAGGTCCTGGCAAGAACGATGGATATCTCAGTCTATGCAAGAGGCAGATGAACTTCGACGACAAAATCCCTTATACTGTCCCGCTAGGCGGCTCGCAACAATAATAATCCGTCCGTCGTTCCCCCGAATTTCCCTGTCTCGCAAGCCTCAGCCGCCGCCAATCGGACAGGTTATTCTGGCGAGCCTCCTTAGCTTGCGCGGACTCCGCCCACAAGGGATTTCTCGACGGGGCCGGGAGGAATCGCTCCATGCAAAACCGGGGCCGGCCCCGTCAGCGCGGCCGGGGAATCGCGGCCGGGGTCGCGGCGGCGGTCCCGGTCGGTGGTGTGGCTGGGGGTGCGGTGGCGGCCGAGGCGGGCGGGGCGGCGGGGGGCGGGACCTCCTGGAGCGCGGCGATCAAGTTGGGGGCGCCCACCGCGATCAGCAGGTCGGCCTGGGCCTGGGTGGCCTGCCACAGCGCATCGAGCTCGGCGTTCTCGAGCTGGATCAGCCGCTGGCGGGCCTGGAGCAACTGCGCGAGGGTGGCCTGGTCCTGGTCGAAGAGGCGCTCCAGGCGTTCCACCTGCGACTTGAGGCCCTCGGTCAGGCCGGCGGTCCGGCCGACCAGTCGGTTGGCGGCGTTCCACTTGGCGGTGGCCGCCCGGACCTGGGTGACCACCCGCTGCTCGGCCGCCCGGAGCGCCCCGACGGCGCGGGCGGCGTCGGCCCGGCGCTGGGCGACCAGGGGCCTGCCATTATTCAGGATCGGGAGCGGCATGACGAAGATCAGGCCGATGTACTGGACGCTGACCTCGTCGCTCTGGTATTCCGGGCCGATGACGGGGGTCGGTCGGCGGTCGCCCTGGGCCAGGCGGAGGGCGGCCTCGGCGCCGGCGACCGCCGACCGGGCGGCGAAGAGGTCGGGCCGGCATTGCAGCGCCAGCTCGATCAGCGCCCGGTCTTCCACCTCGGGGATGTTCCGCGGCAGGATGAACTCACCGAGCGGCTCGGCGGTCCCGGCGGCCTCGGGCATCCCGATCTGGTTGCGCAGATCGGTCAGCGCATTGGCATAGTCCTGCTGGGCGACCTCGACCTGCTGGCGGATCGCCTGGTTCTCCACCTCCGCCAGCGCGACGTCGGCCGCGTTGACCTGACCGGCCTCGAGCCCGCGCCCCAGCGCCTGCACCAGCCGGTCGTTGGAGGTGGCCAGGTCGCGGGCCACCCGGAGCTTCTCGCGGCGGTAGGCGGCGGTCTGGAAGAACCGGTAGGTCTGGACCAGCGCCAGCAGCTCGGCCTGGACCACGTTCCACTGCTGCTGCGACAGCGCGGCGCGGGCGATGGCGTGGCGATGGGTGGTCTGGTGCCCGAGCTCGATCGGCTGCCGGTAGGAGATGTTGTAGTAGACCTTGCCCAGGTGGTAAAAAGGGCCGGTCCGGTGGGCCGCCGTGCCGGTGCCGGCGAAGGTGTCGGGCGGGATCAGGTTGATCGGCCGGAAGTCGACCCAGATCGTCGGGTTGAGCGTGGTCGGGAACCGCCGGGCGGCCTCGACGGCCTCGGGCGACGCGATGCTGCTGTTGCGCAGGGTGACGAGGTCGGGGTTGCCGGTGATGGCGCCGAGCAGCGCGGCCTGGAGGCTGATCGAATTCCCCCCCAGCGCCGGCTCGGTCGTCCCGGCGGGCAAGTTGGCGCCGGGCAGGGGCATGGCCGGCAGGTCGGTCGGCGCGGCCTGTGCGCGATGGACCGTGGCGTCGATGGCGGTCTCTGCTCGCGGGACGATCCGGATCCGCCCCCCGGCCCTGCTCGCGGCGGGCGGGATGCCCCCCGGACAATCCGTCGCGGAGGTGACGGCCGGCGTCGAGGCCGAGGCCTCGGCCGGCGGCTGGGCTCGAGCCGCCGGGCCCAGGATCGCCGCGAATGCCAGGATCGGCAAGGCGTGGGTTGCACGCATCGGTCTCGCATCCTGCGGGGAGATTCGGGCCGCTGGACGTCACGGGATCACCGTCGGGCCCTGATCGCCATCCTCGACGGTCGTAGGGGGGAGCTTTTTGAGCGCGGCTTCTCCGTCCCGTCGCGCGAAAGCTTATAAGGAAAAAAACGGAACAAACTCCTCGAGCGCTCGGGGCGTCCTTATTGAGTATCTTATCGTGATTGTCTGCCCGCGAACTTGGTCCCGAATGCGCAGACCAGGGAATTCCGCTATGGCCCGTCGATGGTGGGCGCCGGCGCTTGCGCCAC
>JAFANO010000243.1 GCA_019232645.1 Planctomycetaceae bacterium
ATCCTGCACAAGGCCGCGGAGCTGAACCTGGTCCCGCCGCCGACCGATGAGACGCAGTACAAGGTCGGTTACGGCATTACCGTCCAGCTCGACGGGCACACCATCCGCGTCGGCAGCAGGCGGTTCCTGGAGATGGAGGGCATCCCCCCGACCCCCGAGGCTCGCGTTGCCCTGGACGAGGCGCACCGCGAAGGTTATACGATGGTCATGGTGGGCGTCGACGACCGGCTCGGCGGCGCGATCGAGCTGCGGGCGGCGGTCCGGCCCGAGGTCCGCACGATCATCCGGGGGCTCCGCCAGCGCGGGATCAAGCACATCGCGATCATCTCGGGCGACCACGAGGCGCCGACCAGGAAGCTGGCCGAAGCGCTCGGCATGGACCGCTACTTCGCGCAGGTCCTGCCCGCCGACAAGGCCGACTACGTCGCGAAGCTTCAGAAGGAAGGATGCAAGGTCTGCTTCGTGGGCGACGGGATCAACGACTCGATCGCGCTGAAGAAGGCCAACGTGTCGATCTCGCTCCGTGGGGCGTCGTCGATCGCGACCGACACGGCCCACATCGTCTTCCTCGAGGAGGGGCTGGCCAAGCTCTGCGACCTGAGGGACATCGCCCGCGACCTCGAGAAGAACGTGAAGCGGAGCTGGACCATGATCCTGGTCCCGAACATCGCCTGCATCGCGGGCGTCTTCACGATGGGCTTCGGGATCATGGCATCCGTCATCACCAACAACGTCGCCGCCCTGGGCGCACTCGCCAACGGCGTGCTGCCCCTCCGGAAAGTCGCTCAGATCGAGGCCGAACGCCGGCACAGGCTGGAGTTGACCCAAAGCCATGCAATGGAAAGAAACGCTGTACAAACGACGCCTTCGCCAACCAATCGATGGGCCCACGCGCGAGGCGATCAACACCGAGTTCCTGCGGCGTCGGCATGAGATCCCCGTGCCCGCCGAGCTCCACTGGGACCAGGAGCAACCGCGGTTCACGATCCGCTCGAAGTGGCTCTCGTTCATCGTCCACTTCAGCCACGAGCTCCTCGTCGTGGACGCCGAGCTCACCCTGGCGGCGAAGATGCTGGCCACCCCGGAGAATCGACGGAAAGCCGTGCAGTTCATCGAATCCCTCGCGAACGACTTCGGCCTCTGATACGGGTTCCGGGAATCTCGTGCACCCCGGTCTGCTGATTTGAAATTTGAAATCTCAAATTAGAGAGATTTGAAATTTGAAATCTCAAATTTGAGATCCGGACAGAGCGCACAAATGACCTGGAATGCGTATGAGGTCGGCGAACGACCTCATTCACCGGATTGCTTGGGCCATGGCAGACGGAACGCAAACCGAGCAAGCCCCGCGGATCGACCTGGACCTGAGGGCCCGGCCGCCGGCCGGGCACTTCACCCGGGACATGAAGCGGTTCGACATCTTCCTGATCGACACCGGCTGGAACACCCCGGTCTCCAAGCTGGTGCGGTTGCACCTGCCCCTGATCTACGGGTATATGCGGCAGGACAGCCTTTACCTGCTCACCTCCGAGCAGTCGGTCGAGATCCTCAAGGGGGCGCCCGAGTACATCGGCCACGACCCGATCGTCCTCGTCTACGACCTCTACGTCCCGCAGGGCCGCAAGCACGGCAATTATCGGGGATTCCGCCTCAACCTCGGCCTGTTCAAGGACGCCGAGCAGGCGCTGTCCCGGCTCCAGGAGTTCGTCCGGTTTATCAACCTGCACCGGACTGCTACCTGCCTTAATGATGAGGTGAGGCGCGAGCTGCATCGCGAGGGCTTCGACGGCATGGTCAAGATCCTCCACGAGGCCTCCACCGAGCTGCGCTGACCGGCGGATCCTCTGGACGTCGGGAGAAGAGGAGAAACCTATGAGGGTAACCGAAGACCTTGAAATCCCCATCGTGCCGATCCTCGCCGGGACCCTCGCAGCACTCTACTTCGGTTTCCAGATCGAGAAGCAGCGCAAAAAGCTGCGCGAGGTCTTCGACGTCTTCGACAAGAAGGAGAGTGCGATTGCCGAGGCCCTGGAGCGGATGGTGGAGAGCGGCGAGCTCAAGGCGTACGTCCCCGGCCAGTCCGGCCCGGATCTTCCAGCTCTCGTTTCCAGCGTGTGAGGAAAGCGTGAAGGGTCCGCTGAGCGGACCATCCGGGGCCGGGACTGCGAGAAGTTCAGGGGGCGACCCCGAGCCCCGAAGCGAGAGCCTTCCGTGACCACGACGAGCAAGCCCTTCATGAACATCTTCCGGACGCCCCCGCCCGACCCGTCGCCGCCGGCCCGCGTGGCGTGGTCCGACGGGGTCGTCGTGCTCCGGGACGAGGCGCTCTTCGGCCCCGACGGGGGGCGCCCCTGCGAGCGCTTCCTCGGGCGGGTCCTGGGCGTCGCGGGCGTCCGGTCCGTCTCCATCGACCGGTCGAAGGCGACCGCGACCATCCGGCACGACGTGGGCCGAGGAGACTCGGACGAGTTCCTCCGGGGGCTCTCGGCCGCGCTCCGGGACCTGGAGTCCCCTGAGTCGGCCCCGGCGCTGCCGCCGGGGGTCCGGGAAGCGAGCTGCACCATCTATCGCCACGGCGACGTGCTGACGACCTGCGAGGTCGCCAGCGACCAGCCCGGCCGGCTCCGCCTCCGCCACGAGACCCTCACCAGCGACAGAGCCCTGGCCCGACGGGTCGCGCGGGCCCTGGCGACGGTGCCGGGAGTCTCCGCGACGGCCCTCAGCCTGATGGGCAGGAGTCTCCTCCTCTGCTACGACCCCGCGGTCATCAACACGTCGCGGCTCCTCCGGCTCGCAGACGAGGCGTTCCACGGCTCGGGCGGATGGGGCTTGGTGCTGCCCGGGCCGACCCGGACCAAGTTCGCCCTGGCGAACACGAAGTTGGGGATCTCGGCGCTGGCCGACTTCGTCGTGCCGGCCCTGGCGCCGGTCAGCGCGGTCCTGCTGGTCTGGACCAACCTCCGGACGCTCAAGGCCGCCGCGCTCCAGGTCCGGCGGAAGCGGGTAGGTCTGCCGGTGCTCTATACCTTCATTGTCGGGGGGGCGCTGGCGAGCGGCCGATTTGTCGCCTGTGCGCTAATGTCCTTGTGCTTCAAGTTCTGGCACGGCCGGCTCCGCTCGGACCTGGCGACCGAGCGCCGGCGGCTGCTGGACGAGTGCCTGCCCCGACCCCGCCTCGCGCGCCTGATCACGCCCGTCGAGGGCGAGGTGCTGGTCCCGCTCGACCGGCTCCGGCTGGGCGACCGGGTCGCGGTGGGGGCCGACGAGTCAGTACCGGCCGACGGCCGGATCATCGCGGGCGAGGGGATCGTCGACGAGCGGAGCGTGCGGGGGCTGGAGGGAGCCTCACGGAAGCGGGTCGGCGATGTTGTACTGGCCGGCTCGACGGTGCTCGCCGGCGCGATGCGGCTCGAGGTCACGGCGGCGGCGGACCGGACCCGGGCGTCGTCGATCGTCCGGGCCCTGGTCGCCGCAACGAGTCCCGCGGCCGGCCCGACATCCCCGACGCTCCGCGCCGAGCGGTTCGCCGAGAAGGCCGTCCTCCCCACGCTGGCGACGGCCGGCGTCGGCCTGCTGGTCGGCGACCTGACGGCCGCCGCCGCGATCCTCGGGCCCGACTATGTGACCGGCCCGGCGCTGGCCGGCCCCCTGGAGACGCTCCGCAACGCGGCGCTCTGCGCCCGACGGGGGATCGTGGTCCGCCGGCCCGATGCCTTCGCCCGCCTGGCCGAGGTCGACCTGATCGTGCTCGACGACGACCCGGCCCTCCGCCGGGTCGAGCTGGAGGTCTCCGGGGTGCACACCCGCCTGCCCGAGGTCGAGCTGCTCCGGCTCGCCGCCAGCGCCTTCCGGCACCTGGCCGACGACCGCGTCGCGGCCCTGGAGTCGGCCTGCCGGTCCCGCCGGGCCCACCTGCTCGACCTGCCGCCGGTCGGCTTCGACCCGGGCGTGACCGTCGTCCATGGCAAGCGCCGGGTCTGCGTGCGCGAGCACGACCCCGCCGCCGTCGGGTCGGGCCCGCTGCTCGTCGAGGTCGACGGCGCGCCGGTCGGCGTGATCCGGTTCGCCCGCACGACCCGGCCGGAGGCCGCC
>JAFANO010000534.1 GCA_019232645.1 Planctomycetaceae bacterium
GGCCATGAACTCGGCGGGATAGTGCGTCTTCAGGTACGCCGTCTGATAGCCGAGCTTGGCGTAGGCGGCGGAGTGCGACTTGTTGAAACCGTAGCCGCCGAAGTGGCAGATCAGATCGAAGATCTCCTTCGCTGTCTGGTCGGGCACGTTGTTCTTGGCGGCGCCGGCCATGAAATCGACCCGGCGCGCATTGATCACGTCTTCCTTCTTCTTCGAGATGGCCTTGATGCACGCATACGCCTTGGCTAACTCGATGCCGCCAAGCTCGTTCAAGATCCGCATAATCTGTTCCTGGTAGACCATGACGCCGTGGGTCTCGCGCAGGATTTCCTCCATGACCGGATGCGGATACACCGGCTTCTCGCGGCCGTGCTTGCAGTTGATGTAGGCATCCACCATGCCGCCGCCGAGCGGGCCGGGGCGGTACAGCGCCGTGCCGGCGATGATGTCGCGGATGTTGTCCGGCCTCATCCGCTTCAGCAACTCGCGGATGCCGTCCGACTCGAACTGGAGCACCCCCTTGGCGTCGCCGCGCTGCAACAGCTGGTACGTCTCCGGGTCGTCGATCGGCAGCTTGTAGACGTCGATCGTCTCGCCCCGCGTCTGCTTGATCAGCCGCACCGCGTTGTCCAGCAGCGTCAGCGTGCGCAGGCCGAGGAAGTCCATCTTCAGCAGGCCGACCTTCTCCAGGTCGCCCATCACCCACTGCGTCGCCACCACCGCCTCGCCGCTGCGGGAGCCGTCGGCGCCCTTGCGCACGGCCCGGTGCAGCGCGTACTGAACAAGAGCGAGGACAATGGCAACAAGGACAACGCCGTCATCACGACGCAATGGGTCATGGGGGACCTGGAAAAAGTCGGCATGCTCAAGATCGACTTCCTCGGTCTGCGCACGCTGACGCTCCTGGACAACTGCGTCCGGCTCATCAAGCAGACGCGCGGCATCACGGTCGACGTGCAGAACCTGCCGCTGGACGACCCGGAGACCTACGCCCTGTTGCAGCGCGGCGACGCCCGCGGCGTGTTCCAGTTCGAGTCGGACGGCATCCGCGAGCTGCTCAAGCGGCTGCGGCCGGACAACATCCGCGACATCATCGCCTGCACGGCCCTGTACCGCCCCGGCCCGCTTGAGGGCGGCATGGTGGACGAGTACGTCGAGTGCAAGCACGGCGAGCGGAAGCCGACCTACCTGCACCCCGTCATGAAGGAGGTCCTCGAAGAGACCTACGGCGTGATGGTCTACCAGGAGCAGGTCATGCGCATCCTCAACCGCCTCGGGGGCATCGAGCTCTCGCAGGCGTATGCGTGCATCAAGGCCATCTCGAAGAAGAAGACCGAGGTCATCGCCCAGGGCCGCAAGCAGTTCATCGACGGCGCGATCGGGCGCGGGCTCGATCAGGAGACCGCCACCAAGATCTTCGACCTGATCGAGTTCTTCGGCGGCTACGGCTTCAACAAGTCGCACTCGACGGCCTACGCGCTGGTCCTGTTCCAGACGGCCTACCTCAAGGCCCACTACCCGACCGAGTTCATGGCCGCGTTGCTCTCCTCGGAGATGGACGGCGCCGAGCGCGAGAAGTTCTTCGTCGAGCACATCGACGACTGCCGCAAGATGGGGGTCGAGGTCCTGCCGCCGAACATCAACGAGGGGGAGGCGTCCTTCAAGGTCGCCTCCGAGGGGAAGATCCACTTCGGCCTCGCCGCGATCAAGGGGGTCGGGCTCAAGGCGATCGACGCGATCGTCGCGGCGCGGGCCGAGGGGGGGCCGTTCACCGGCCTCGACGACCTCTTCGAACGCGTCCCGCTCGGCATCGTCAGCCAGGCGTGCGTCGAGGCGCTGATCAAGGCCGGCGCGTTCGATGCCCTCGGCGGCAAGCGGAGCCAATGGCTCGTCGTCCTCCCCCGCGCGGCGCAGGCCGGACAGGCCGTCCAGGAAGACCGGAAGCGCGGCCAGCTCGGCCTCTTCGACGCCCTGGAGCGACCATCCGACGGCAACGGCAAGGGCAAGAGGAACGGCCACATCGGCGACGGCAACGGCCCGCCCGCCGCCCCGGCGAGCCTGCCCGACATCCCCGAGCTGCACGAGGTCGAACGGCTGGCCGAGGAGAAGAAGGTGCTCGGCTTCTACATGTCGAGCCACCCCCTGACCCGCCACGCCGGCTTGCTCCAGGCGCTGGCCACCCACCAGGCCGCCGACCTGGCGGGCGTCTCCGACAAGGCGGAGGTGATCCTGGGCGGGATGATCGTCAACGTCACGGTCCGCAACGTCCAGAAGAGCCGATCGGGGCTGACCAGGATGGCCAAGTTCACCTTCGAGGACCTGAGCGGGACGGTCCCGGCGATGCTCTGGCCCGAGGAGTACGCCAAGAACGAGGAACTGGTCAAGAGTGACCAGATCGTCTTCGCCAAGGGGACGCTCGACCGCCGCCGCGACCCCGCCGAGCTGATCGTCTCGCGGATCATCCCCCTGGCGCGCGGGCCGGCCGAGCTGTCGCGCGGGGTGGTCGTCCGGCTCTCCAAGGGACAGCATCAGATCGACGACCTGCAGAAGCTGCTCCGCCAGGTCCGGATCCGGCCCGGCAACCTCGACGTCTATCTCGAGATCGTCGGCCTGGCCGGCATCCGCCGGGCGATCTACAAGGCCGGCGCCGCGCTGAAGGTCTGCCACGATGACCGTCTGCTCTCCGACCTGGAAGGGGCCGTCGGGCCCGGCAACGTCCGCCTCCTGGGCCAGCGCGGCGCGACGGCACGGGTCGAGTCCACGCCCCCCGTCACCTCCCACCCCGCCGCCGATCCGGCGGACTCCCCGCTCGACGACGCCGACGACCTCTGACGCGAGTCCCGGCGCGCGTGCGACGTCGGATCCATGATTGCCCTGACCTGACAGGCCAGACAATCACTGTCAACGGCGGATGGTCCATGCCCTCGTAAAGCAGGGGAGGTTGCGCGGGTTGCCGGGCGGGGCTACGCTGAGGCGATCGCATCGACCAGGGCCGCCGGCCGCCGCCCGGGTCGCGGCCGAGCGGACCCGCGACCCCAAGGCCCGAGCCCGCACCATCGGGGAGGTTCCCATGTTCCTGGCCGCCGTCGTGCAGCTCAATTCGACCACGGACGTCGAGGCCAACTGGCGCGAGTCCAGCAGGCTGATCGAGCGCGCCGCCGGCTACGGCGCGCGGCTGGTCGCGACCCCCGAGAACACCAACTACCTCGGGCCCCTCGCCGAGAAGGTCCGGACCGCCGAGGGCCTCGACGGGCCGACCTGCCGCCGGTTCGCCGCGCTGGCCGGGCGGCTGGGGATCCACCTGCTGCTCGGCTCGTTCAACGAGCAGGGCGATGACCCGGCCCGGTGCCACAACACCAGCGTCCTGTTCGGGCCCGACGGCGCGATCGTGGCGAGCTACCGCAAGGTCCACCTCTTCGACGTCGACCTCTCGGAGTCGGTCCGCTCGCGCGAGTCCGCGGCCATCAAGCCGGGGACGCAGGCGGTGGTCGCGGCGACGCCGCTGGGCCGCCTGGGGTTGTCGGTCTGCTACGACCTCCGGTTCGGCAACCTCTATCGCCGCCTCGTCGCCGAGGGGGCCGAGATCCTCTGCGTGCCGGCGGCGTTCACGCTGACGACGGGGCGCGACCACTGGGAGCCGCTCCTGAGGGCCCGCGCGATCGAGTGCCAGTGCTTCGTGCTGGCCCCGGCGCAGTACGGCCGCCACGGCGACCCCGGTCTCCGCGAGAGCTTCGGCCACGCGATGATCGTCGACCCCTGGGGCCATGTCCTCGCCATGGCCCCCGACGGCCCCGGCCTGGCGCTCGCCGAGATCGACCTCGACCTCGTGGCCCGCATCCGCCGCGCGATCCCGGTCCAGCAGCATGCCCAACCCTGGCTCTGAGAGGCTATCCGGTAACCTGGGAATATCGTAAACTATTATCCTTTCAGGAGGTCAGCAGGACACACTGACACAAGGAAATACCCCGATGCGTAAGCCCTACCCCTCCGACCTGACCGATGAGCGGTGGGAGATCATCCTTCGATTCATCGGATGCTCAGACTCTTGAAGCCTGATCAATCGAAGAAGGCGGTACC
Organism: Planctomycetaceae bacterium; assembly: GCA_019232645.1. GTDB lineage: Bacteria > Planctomycetota > Planctomycetia > Isosphaerales > Isosphaeraceae > JAFANO01. The sequence goes on from JAFANO010000534.1 coordinate 4,078, forward strand.
GTTCAGATACCGGGAATTACAGGGAATCGTTACCGGATAGCCTCTAGCGGTCGCGCTGCCCTTGGTTGAGCGCGGGCACCGGAGACAAGTTATGCGCGGTGGTGATGCCAACTGTGTAAATAGTTCTACAGCAGCAGTTGTTTTCACAGAGGCTAGTGCAGAATTGATCGACCTCTTGTGCCATCGAGCCTCTCCAGAGGGCGAGGCATTCGTCGATGATCCGCGATTTCGCGGCTCAGCGAGAGCCTCGCCCTCCCAGGGTCATCCGGCGGATTGCACAAGAGGTCGATTGAAAATGCACTAGGGGATCGGGCCTCATCTCGGCGAGGGCCCGTCGACCTGGCCGGGGGCGGGCAGGAGGGTGAGCCCACGGACGCCCAGGTCGAGCCGGGACAGCGCCCCGGGATTGCCGCCGGTGACGAAGAGCTTGTCCATCTTCGGTTCGGCGAAGGCGACATTCGAGGTCGTGAGGTTGCCGTCCGGTTCGCGGCGGATGACCTTCCCCTCGGGGCTGACGACCAGGACCTGGCGCCTCCCGAGGTGGGCGACGTGGAGGTTCCCCGTCTCGTCGAGTTCCATGCCGTCGGGCTGGTCTTCGACCTGTCCCGCGCGGGAGGCTTGAAGACGGGACAGGCGGACTCGTCCCGCTTGAAGACCCCGCCGCTGCAATTCCCGCGAAGACTTCAACTTACAGGGTTTTCAAGTACTCGATCAGGTCCAGCCGCTCGTCATTCGAGAGTTTGTCGCCGAACGTGTGGCCGCCGTTGCCGAGGCCGAAGCGCGCGGTGTCGTAGATGAACCGGGCCTCGAAAGGCGGGAGGCCCGGCGAGGGGGGCTCGGTGACGACCTCGTACTTCCAGCCGACGTTGACTTGGTCGTAGTACGCGAAGTCGGTCGAGGGAGGGCGCTTGAACCGCGCGGGGCGGTCGGACGACTTGAGCAGGGCGGCCAGCGTGGGGACCGAGCCGTTGTGCAGGTAGGGGGCGGTCGCCCAGACGCCGTCGAGCGGCGGGGCCTGGTAGCCGATCATCTGCTCGTCGACGGCATACTCCTCGCCGAACCACGTCTCGTTGTAGTGGGCGACGAGGCGGTCGGAGAGGCCCAGCGCCCGCGCGGGGTCGGTGCCGATCACTTTCAGCTCGACGATCGCGTTGGGATACGTGCCGTCGGGGCCGTAGGTGCCGTGACACTTCGCGCAGGCCTTCTCGAAGACGACTTTGCCCCGGTCCGCCCGGGCCGCGTCGCGCGGGAAGGGGTACCGGGGCGGCTTCAGGCTCTTGAGCCAGGCCTGGATGTCGCGGAAAGTCGGCTCCAGGTCCTTCAGCTCCTGGAGCGACTTCTCGCCCAGGAGGAACTGCATGTTCGCCCGGACCGAGCGGGCGTCGGTCCGGCCGTCGTAATACATGGTCGACTTCTTCCCCAGGAGCCACCATGCGGGGACGTCGAGCTCGGGCAGGTTGGCCCCCAGCGGCAGCGGGAACCGCCGCATCGACAGGTCGGCATTGCGCACGCTCAGCAGCACGGCCGAGAGCATCCCGGCGTTGACCGTCCCCCGGGTGCTGTTGAGCACGAAGGGGGAGGCCGGGGGACGCTTGCCCTGGGCCCGGTCCAGGTCGTCGAAGAGCGACTTCATGTCGAGCGTCGAGTTCCCCAGCCCGACGTGGCTCATCCCGCCGATGGACCCGCCGTGGCAGACCAGGCAATCGACCTGGAGGCCGGTCCGGGTACCGTCGGGGTTGATGCCACGCCTCAGGCCCATGGGGAGGCCGTCGTTGGGATAGGGCGCCGGATTCAGGCCGTAGCGGCGGATGAAGGCGGCGGAGTAGGCCTCGGGGGCGGTCGCGGGGTCGGGGGCGGGCTCGCCCCAGAACTGCCCGACGCGGCGGTAGGCGTCGTCGCCCCACCCCGGCTTGAGGTAGCCGGTCGCCGTCATCGCCCGAGAGCCGCGCTCGACCGCCGGATCGGGCGCGGCCCCGAACGCCTGGAGGACGCGTCCCCAGGCCAAGACAAGTCCCAGAACCCAACCGCGACGTCCTGGCATCACCCTCTCCCCCGGCTGTTCGCCGTGATCCACAGCCACCTTTCCGCCGATCCTTATATTCGGTATAGCCAGCCGGGGGCGGATCGGGAATGGCCCGGATTCGCGAGAGGTTGCGGACCACCGGTCCCGATCGGCGTCCGGAACGGCCACACGAACCCGCCCCGGAGATGCCGTTCATTTTCGGAGGCCCGACCCATCCCGTTGTCGCGACTGTGACGGATGGATCGGCTGAAGTCCTGGATGGTTGAACGCCAGTCCATCGACACGGGTGGACAGGCAAGTTAGAATTGGCCAGATCGTCTGGGCGGCCGTCGAGCACCGCCGCCCCACGCGTCGTGACCATCGGATCGGGGGAAAAGCGCATGGGACCCGCCGAGATCGTGGCGAGTCTGAAGGAACTCTGCGAGGAGAAAGGCCCGAGGCTGTCCACCGAGCAGATCGTGGCCTGGATCGACCGTCAGGGAGGCTACGAGTCGGACGCGGAACTGATCGCCTACGCCAAGAAGATGAAGGCGCGGCAATATGCCCGGATGCTCGACTACGAGGACGAGGAGTCGGGCCTGAGGATCAAGCGACTCTGGAGCTTCTACGACCACAGCCTGGGCCGTCGCTATTACGCCGACATCCTCCAGATGCCCGACGATCGCCGCCGCCGCCTGGTCCGGCAATACGCCCAGTTCGTCGAGCAGCTTCGCACGGTCCGGCGGGCCATGGCCGACTACTTCGCCGGTCAGCAATTCTTCGACTTCTACACCGAGGAAGCCGCCGAAGACGCTTCCACGGCGCGCCAGCGCGTCTGATCCGCCTCCATCATCATGATGTTCTCGAACACGCCGGCCGATGCCGGCTGGCCCATCACCGCCTGGTACGGCCGAGCCTTCGACGCCATCTCGCGCCGGAGATTCGCCGAGGGGGGAACTCGCGCCAGGAGTGCGGGAGGGGTCGAGATGGCGCGAGTTGTCGACGTCCGGACTCCTGAAATCCTCGATTGACGCTCACGGACTGGGTTTGGTAGGGTTTGAAAATCCTCGCCGCGCAGGTCCCTCCTGGTTTGGCGAGCGTCGCATCTTGGGAGAGGTGGCTGAGTGGTCGAAAGCGGCGGTTTGCTAAACCGTTAGACGGGGTCAACTCGTCTCGGGGGTTCGAATCCCCCCCTCTCCGCTCATCGCCGTCTAGAACCGTCACAACCTGCCCAAACCCCTCGACGACGGGGGGTGAGGTCGAGTTTTCCGTTTGGCACTCCCTCCGTCTCCATCCCGCCAGGAACCGTCCCCGTCCCGACATGCCCCCAGACCGCTACCTAAAATGCGACCCGCGCGATGCCCGATGATGATGACTTGGCCGAAGTCATTGTGCGCTGAGACCGACGGCCCGTGGCGGTCAGGGCTGGCATCGTGGCAATGGTCAAGGCGTCTGCCCCTTCCCCCTCGGATTCTCAAAACCCTCAGAATACTCGAAACCCCCGTCGGACCCGGAAATGGGGGAAGCCATGACTCGCCGACCGGCTGACCCCGCCGCGGGACCTGCCCCCCGGCAGTCGCCGTCCCGCGTAGAATGAAGATACTGAGCGTCGCGCAAAGAACTTAACCTTTCCAGCCCCAGGCCCGCCCCTTCGAAGAACGACTGGATCAAGCGCGGCTTCTGTCGCGAGCGGCCGATCGCGAGATGGAGTTCCAGGTGAGGTTCCTCCAAGTCCAGGCACACCAGGTTGCGCATCTCGACGAGCTTCAGGTGCTGCCAGGCTCCCTCGACCGGGTTCAGGTCCGGGGCGTACGGAGGCAATCGCTCGATCCGCACGCCACGGTCCCAGGCGCCGGCCAGGAACTCTTTGACCAAGCCCGGCAGGAGGTCGAATCGCGATTCGTCCACTCCCGCAGCCGATCGTCTTCAACGACCCGACACAGGCCCGAAATCGGACGAAAATCGTGATGCCCTAAGTTATTGACAGGCCTATACTTGCGAAAATATATCGTCGTAAATCCTGTCCCAGAAACAATGTGAAACATCTTCGATAAACCTCGGCATTCAAGCCGTTTGTCGGGCCGTTGATCTTTTTCACGAATCCCTTGTTGCGGGAGAGATCGGATCGATGACCGCCCCTTCTGGCGGGGACCGAGGGCGAAGGCGTGGTCATGGTCGTTCCGAAGTCCCCGGTGCGGGGGCGATCGGCCCGATGATCATGCCGGATCCCTGAGGCGAGGTTGATCAGGCTCCTTCGGGGACCGAATCGCTCACCAGCAGGTAGGATCGCGAAGGACGAATTCGATGAGTCACCGTCCCGTGTTACGCCCCGACCTCAACGCGTGTGCTCTGGAAGACCGTTGTCTCCCGGCCCCCCTCTCGTTGGTCAATTCCTTCCTCTCGTTCAACCTGGTGACCAATCAGATGGTCGTCCCCGGCACCAGCCCGAGCTCGGGCGGGGGCGGTGGAAACAGCAGCTACCCCGGTCCCTCGTTTTATTTCGTCACGGTCGGGCTCAGCGTCAATAACGGGTCCTCGGGCGGGAGCACGGGGTCTCTGCTTTCCGTTTTTCAGTTCAACGGTACCCTCCTGGGCACGCTTGGCGGGGGTGGCGGAGGCGGGGGCGGCGGCTCTTCGGCAAGCCCCAACGGCACCTCCGGTTCCGGTGGCAACTCGAATGTCGGCGGCTATAGCAGCAGCTTCAGTTCCGGCTACAACACCAGCCTTGGCGCCACGAATAACTACGGCATGGGTACCAGCACCCTGGGAACAATCCCCGTGCACACATACGGCGGGGGCGGCGATGTCCAGGATGCTCCGGGGTTCCAGGGCGGCACGGGTCCCTCCGCCCCATCGAATTCGAGTTCGAATCCGAACCCGAGTCAAGGCATCGGAGGTCTTCCGAGCGCCACGCCCGGCGTCAATACAATGGGGCCCGCCGCGACCCTCAACCTCTGGAAGAACCTGCTGGGGAAGTCGCCCGCCATCCCCACGATGATGCCGACTGGGCCGGCCCCCAGCTTGGCGCCGAGTACGCCGGGGCCGGATCGACCCTGATCCCTCGCCTTGGCCCTCGGCCAGACCTGGTGATCGGAGACCGAAATGGACCCCTGGAACTGGACAGCTCGGGATGTGAGACTGATCGAAGGTCACTGTTCCATCCCGAGGTGCGTCATGGCCGGTACGAAGAAACGACACCCAGCCGCTTTCAAGGCGAGGGTCGCCCTGGAGGCCGCCAAGCAGACCAGGATCGCCGCCGAGCTCGCCAAGGCGCTCCAGGTCCACCCGGTCCGGATCAGCGACTCTGGAGGAGCGTTAAATACAAATATATATATATTAAAGACTATGAACTAGTACCGGAGCTGGTGTCGGGCCTGACGGCCTCCTTCCGGTTCTACGACTGAGGAGCGTCCCCATCAGTCACTCGATGAACGGACGCCCGGGGAGGTCGATCGAGCCGGGGTTCGCGGGAGGACGAGCGAGGGAGGGCCTGAACAAATACAGGCCGCCTGGGCTGTCCAGGATTTGGGGCCCACGATCGGTTGTCGAGCCGGGCCGGCCGGACCCGGCTCAGCCTGCGCCGTAAGGCGACGAAGAGAAGCCGATGCGTTCGATCCGGCCGTCGGGATAGCGGACGTGGGTGACGCTCGGGGGCAGTGAGGCCAGATCGGTGCTGGAGTCCACGTCGATCAGTTGTCCCGTCTGCTCGAGTCGCTTGTAAAATAGGTGAGCGGCATCGTCCTGCTTCGAGGGCGGGTGTTCACCATCGGGTTTCGCCGGGGTATCACGACGTGGTGGTCGAGGGTTCATGTGCGCGTCCTCCAAAAGGAGCTCGGGACCGGGACGCCGAGGGGTTCCCCCTCGATTATAGCGGCGAGGGGTCCCCTCGAGCATCCCATCCACCAGCCGTGCCGTGGGGCGTCCGCCTACCGGCGGTGGCGGCAGCGGCCCAGCCCGCAGTCGAAGAGTACGCGTTTCAGAACGGCTTGGCCGTCGTCGGTCTGTTCCAGCCTGTGCGTCGACTGCCCCGCCGCCCGATGACCGGCCGGGAAGAGTTCCTTCGGCAGCAGGCCCTTGGCCGTCTCGAGGTCGATCCTGCCGAGCTGAATCAGGTCTTCGACGAACGAGCGGGCGTGATCCTTGGGCGAGCGGTTCGCGGGGCGCGGAGCGGCGAACATGGCGGGTGTCAGGTTGAACCGCTGGTCCTCGTCGGGGGCGTGGACCCGGATCGTGAGGCCGAAGCTGGTGTTGACGGCGTAGGTGGGCAAGACCGGGGCGTCCTTGGCGGTGCGCCGGTAGCCGTCGCTGATCTGGCCGCCGAAAGCCAGGAGCCAGTCATCCCTGTTGTCCGGGACCCGCGTCACCTGGGGGGTCGGGGCTCTGGACAGGCTGGCCGCCGCGTCGGGCGAGAGGATCCCGCGCTCGACGAAGGAACTGCTGAGTGCGACGCGGTACTTCCCGTTGTTGCGGGCTTGGTCGGCCTGGATCATCGCCGCGGCAACCTGGCTGAAGTAGTCGGTCGAGAGCGACGCGGTGAGGACTCCGTCGACCAGGATCTGACCCATCTCGGCGCTGACGCTGAGCAGAGTGTCGCTGGTCGGTTCGCCGGCGACCTTGAGCATCCGGGCCAGCGCATCGAAGAAGCCGCCGGTGAAGACCCTCGAGAAGAAGTGCGCCTCCGAGGAGAGCTGGTTCGACGGGGCGATCGGCGGCAGCTCGGTCGGGTCCTGGTAGAAGAACCGGTTGGCGGCGTTCCGGAGGCTATCGGGATCGACAGCGGTCGGCGAGAGCTGGCGGATGGCCCAGCCGAGCTGCTCGGCGAGACGGGAGAGCCGCGAGTTGACGTTGAGCTGTCCCTGTGTCTCGTCGAGCACCTGTTGCCGGAGGCCCGGCAATTGCAACCCGCTGAGGATGGCGCTCATGTCACCGAACGATTCGTGAAAGGCGGCCGTCTCGATATTGGCGGCGTCGAACAGCTCCGGCCGGATGGCGTCGAGGATCGCGTGCCCAAGCTCGTGGCAGACGACGTCCGGACTCTCCCCGGAGAAGAACGTCCGGCCCCTCACGCTCTTCTTGTAGAAGCGAAGGCCGGAGATGCGGGAGTAGTTGGCGTTGAGGTCCTCTCCGGCGACCAGGGTCACTTGCATCGGCGCGGCGACGGTGGTCCATCGCGTCCCGTTGGGCAGCAGAGGCGCCCAGAAGTTGATGCCCCGAGCGATCGCCTCCGACGCTGCCCAGAACCGAAAACCGTCGGTGTCGGGGGCGTAGATGGCAGGCGCCGGACCGCCCCCGACGACCTCGGTCTGGAGCAGGGCGTGGCCGTTGGTTGGCAGGTCCGTCGCGACCGGGGTAGCGAGCGGTGGGTTGGTCGTCGGGACCGCCTCGCTGAATGGGTCGTCCTCCCAGTGGTTGACCTGGATGCCCGGTGCTGCGCCGACTCCGGCGCCGGGCGCTTCGCCTCGCTCAGGTTGCGGGGCGAGGCGGCCAGCCTCCTGGGTCATCGATTGCAGGAGTCTCGTCATCTCCTTGAGCGAGGATCGGATATCGTCGGCGACTTCCGTCAGTTTCTGGGCGGCCGCGGCGAGGTTCTCGCCACCGCCGGCGGTCGATTCAGCCAGGATCACACCGTCGCTATTTTGGTCCATGATCTCCTCCCGACAAGCTGTCCGCACGTGGTCAGGAACACGTTGTGCCCGTTCAATCCGATACTTCCGGGGATGCCCAGCCGTGCTCGGAGGCCAGTCGCCGCCCTCGGCGCGCGGTGAACCCGATTGTGACCCTGGGCTCGCGCGAGGCATCCGAGAGTGATCACTGCGAGACTCGGTCCTACGCCTTGGCTCCTGGAGCACCAGGGAGCGCCGCCCTGCATTGGGCGCGTGGACGGCCGACATAACGACCGCGATCGGTCGCTTTGGGGATCGGGAGAGGCCCCCGAACT
>JAFANO010000361.1 GCA_019232645.1 Planctomycetaceae bacterium
GATCGCCGCGCGGCGCAGCAGCCGCTCCAGGCAGCGCATCAGGTCGTGATGGCTCACGAAGCGGAGGTCGCCACGCTTGGCGAAGCGGAGTCGCACCCTGGTCGCAGTCCTCATCGCGGTGCGTCCGGGCCCGGAGCGGGCCGCGCCGGGTCCCAGTCGGGCCAGGCCCCGACCGGCGAAGCCGCACGCGACCGGCGGGAGAAAAAGAGGATTTCGAGTCGGTCTCCCGACCGCGATCTCGGCCCCAAGCCGAGACCACGGGTGGTGCGCCGGGCCGGCCCCGAGGGAGCCGCCCTCGCCCCATCGGGAGCACCGGGACGTTGCCATGCCTCGCACATGCCGCCCGACATCAGACGGGGAACGCTCGCTCGGCCCGCCAAGGGATGGTCTGGCCCCCGATCACGTGTCATCGCCCCGGCACAGCAGCGACGGGCACGTGTCATCGTCCCGGCCCAGCGGCGACGGGGCATCGGGGACCGCCAAGCGCAGCGCCTCCTGGAGCCGCGCGACGACCGCCGCTGCAGTTTCCTGCCGGAGGGCTTCCTCGGCCAGCGCCTTCGCCTGCTCGATGTGGACCCCGCGGCACACCCGCTTGACTTCGGGCACCTGGTGCGGCGGCATGCTCAACTGGCGCACGCCCAGGCCCAGCAGCAGCAAAGTATACAGCGGATCGCCCCCCATCGCCCCGCAGACGCACACCTCGATCCCCCGGGCCATGGCCGCCTCGACCACCATTGCGATCAAGCGGAGCACGGCCGGGTCGGCGGCGCAATACAGGTCGGCGACCGTCTCATTGGTCCGGTCCACGGCCAGCGTATATTGAATCAGGTCGTTGGTTCCGATCGAGAAGAAATCCACCTCCTTTGCCAGTTGATGGGCGACCACGGCGGCGGACGGCACCTCGACCATGACCCCGACCGGCAGGTCGGCGCGGACCGGGACCCCTTCGGCCGTCAACTCCGCGGCGACGTCGTCGAGGATCGCGCGGGCCTGGCGGAATTCGTCCAGCGTCGAGACCAGCGGGAACATCACGCGGACGTCTCCCTGGACGCTGGCCCGGAGGATCGCGCGGAGCTGGGTCCGGAACAAGGTCGGGTCGCGCAGCAGCAGCCGGAGGCTCCGGAGCCCCAGCGCCGGGTTCGGCTCGGCATAGCCGGCGTTCTGGTACGAGGCCAACTTGTCGGCGCCCAGGTCGAGGGTCCGGATCGTCACCGGGTAGCCGCGCGACGACCGGACGACGGCGGCATACGCCTCGAACTGCTCCTGCTCGGTCGGCGGCCGCCCGCAGTTGAGGTAGAGGAACTCGGTCCGGTACAGCCCAACGCCCTGGGCGCCCCGCTCCAGGCAGGCGTCGACCTCGCCGGGGAACTCGATGTTGCCCCGGAGCACGACCTGGGTGCCGTCGAGGGTCACGGCGGGCAGGTCGGACAGGTCGGACAGGCCCTTGAACCACGCGGTCCGCTCGGCGGCGGCCCGGTGGTAGCGCTGCTGCGTCGGCAGGTCGGGGTCGAGGACCACCAGCCCCTCGTCGCCATCGATGATGACCATCCGGCAGTTCCGGGCCTGGTCGAGGAACCGGCCCAGGCCGACCACGGCGGGGATCTCCAGCGCCGCGGCGACGATCGCCGTGTGGCTGGCCCGGCCGCCGACCTCGGTGGCGAAGCCCAGGACCCGCTTGGGGTCGAGCCCCGCCGTCTCGCTGGGCGTCAGATCGTGCGCCAGGACCACCGTCGGCCCGGCCAGCAGGTCCATCACCCGGGTCGGCCGCTGGCCCAGGAGCTGGCCGAGGATCCGGTGCTCGATGTCGCGGACGTCGGTGGCGCGGGCGGCCAGGTGCGTAGCCTTGAGGCCCTCGAGCCGGCTGGCGTGCCCCTCGAGCACCTCGCTGACGGCCTGCTCGGCGGCCACCAGGTCGCGCTCCACCCGCAGCCGGGCGTCGCGCCGCAGGGTCGGGTCGGCGATCATCCGCGCGTGCGCCCCCAGGATGGCAGCGTACTGCGGGCCCAGCCGATCGCCGGCCTCCGCCTCGGCGGCCTCCGCCTCGCTCCGCGCCGAGTCCAGGCCGCGATCGAGCCGCTCGAGCTCCGACGCCACCGACTCGGCCGCGATCGTGCGGCGCGGGACATGATGGCCGCGGTGGTCGAGGACCACCACCGAGCCAATCGCGATCCCAGGACTGACGGCGATCCCGCGCAGGGTTTTCATCGTCATAGGTTGCGCCGCGGACCGGGGGTCGAGGCCCCACTCGTCGTGAGGGCGTTGGGCCGAGCCGTCGGCCCGAGGGCCCTGGCGGCCGGAGGAGGCCCGCTTGTTGCGCCGCCTCGACGGCTGAGGGTCCCGTGCCTTCATCGGGGAGGCTCCAACTCTTCCCCGTTCTCGTCCTCGTAGAAGCCCGCCGAGACCAGGGCCGCCAGCGTCTCCACGGCCGCCTCGGCGTCGGGGCCGCACGCCTCCAGGTCGAGCCGGGTCCCGCATTCGGCGGCCAGGGAGGTCAGGTCGAGGATGCTCTTGCCATTGAACTCGTCACCATTATCGTGGATGACTCGGATTTCCGACTGGAATTGCAGCGCCAGCCGGACGAACTTGTCGGCGGGGCGCATGTGCAGGCCGAGGGCGTTGATGATCTCGATCTGGCGACGGACAACGGGCGGATCTTGGCTCATCGGCGGCTCAGTCAGCCTGGGCACCGGAGACCCCACACCAACTGTTCCGGGAGCCTCGGGCCGTTTGTCTCGGTTGGTTTCCATCCAATCCCCCCGACGCGATACTGGAGGACGCCGACAATCTCGGCCCCCCCGCCCGGGGGGTCGAGGCGCCGTCCTTCCCCCAACTGTGCCGCGGCAGGACGCGGGTCCGGCGGGCTCAAGGCGTGCCCTGGTCGGCTTCCTCGAGCAGCTCGATGACGTTCTCCCGGTCCTTCGCCTGGCGGAGGAAGTTGACGAACCGTTCGTCCTTCAGGTGACGCGAGATGTTCTCCAGGGCCCGGAGATGATCGCCCGGTTGATTGGGGGGCGAGATCAGCAGGAAGAGGATGTCCACGGGCTCGCCGTCCAGCGCCGCGAAATTGACGCCGCGGCGGGAGAGGGCGACGGTCCCGATCAGGCGATTGACCGTCGGATGTCGAGTGTGCGGCACGGCTACGCCCTGACCAATGCCGGTCGAGCCGAGTTCCTCGCGGCCGAGGATCGCGCGGGCCACGCTGTCCAGGTCGCCTTCGGCGAGGCGACCCGCCTGACACAGACTTCGGACGATCTCCCGGATCGCATCCTCTTTGCCGGTCGCCCGCAGGTCGACGATGATTGCCTCAGGAATCACGAAGTCCGAAAGCTTCATCCAGCCCTCCATCGACGTGCCGCCGGGCCGGCCACCCGCGCCGGCATTCGGGGCTTCAGGGCGGCCCGCCCGCGTCCCTTGGATCGCGGCGACCCGGGCCACTCCACGCGGCTCTCGCTCATCCGAGGGTGAGACGACTCGGGCACCGCTTGGCCGAATCCTCCGGGACGAGTCAAGCCGGTTCCGGCGGCTCAGGCGACGGGACCGGGATGCCCCCCAGCGCGACGTCTCCCTTGTGATTCTGGACCCGTTCCTTATACCGCCGGAGCTGCTGTTCGATCTTGTGGACACACTGATCCATCGCCGCTTCCGGGGTCGGCCCCTCCTCACGGGCGACGAAGTCGTGCTTGTGCTCGGCCGAGACCAAGATTTCCACCTGCCAGGAGTGCTTGCGGTGCTCGGCTTCGACTTGGATGGCCATCAGCCGGCCGAAGTATTTGAGCAGTTTTTCCGCCTTCTCGTGGAGGTAGCTCTGTTGCTCTGGAGCCAGACCACCGTGGCGGGTCGAGATCTCGATGTGCACCCGTCCGCTCCTTGCCAAGTCATCCCGCCCGCCCGAGATAGTATCTCGGGGGTCCTGAAAGATTAACGTTTGATGGCCGGTCCGGTCAAGACGGCACCGGGCGACACCGTCCTATTTCGATCAGGAAGGGACAAGATGAGAGGGGCAGTGTCGCAGGCCGATGCCGTCATCGTCGGGGCCGACGGCGGGGCGGGCCCCTGGCTCCTGCGCGTCGATCCCGACCCCGCCGTCCGGCAACCCGGAGCGACCCCGCCGTGTCGACGCAGATCTAGTCGTATGAGTGGGTGCGGCGGTAATGAGTCGAGGAAGGGGGGTATTATACGGGTCCCAGGGATTTTGGGCACCGATCCGCTGATTTGAAATTGGAAATTAGGAGTTACGCAGTTGTACAGTATTCGTACACTAGGTGGAGCAGATTGGGCTTGCCGCGCAAGTGCTATCTTCTCCATATTCCGGCGCAAGCGACCGTTCTTCTGTACGCCTGTCA
>JAFANO010000416.1 GCA_019232645.1 Planctomycetaceae bacterium
CTCTGTGGTGAATCTCTCCTCTTCCCTCTTCTCTCTCGGTCTTCCTCTCTGTGGTCTCTGTGGTGAATCTCTTCCTCAAGAACGGATCGGTCCAGTCGGGCGGGAGGTTACTTGACCAGCCCGCGCTCGCGCAGGTAGTTCAGGATCAATTTATCAAACGGGTCCTGGTTGGTGGTGAAGATGTAGGTGATCCCGCGCCTGGTGCACCAGCTCTTGAGTCCGCCGATGAACGCGTTCAGGTTGTCCTTGTAGCGTTTCAGCAAGGGGGCGCTGACGCTGATCTCGGCGACGTCCTCGTCCTCGGCATCGACGAGCCGGAGGTCGCCGACGAGCTCGGGCTCGACCTCCTCCCGGCACAGGACGTGGACGACGTAGATATCCATGTTGCGCGCCAGGAGATAGCGGAGTCCGTCCGCGTAGCCTCGCTTGTCGAGGAAGTCGGAGATGACGACGACGATCCCCTTTCCCGCGTGCGTGACGGCGAAGGCCTTGGCGGCGGCCGTCAGGTTGCCGGCGCCCGCGGCGTGCAACGGCTCGAGGAATTGGACGACGCGCCACATCTGGGACCGGCCCCGGACGCTCGGCATGCCCAGCTCGAGCGTCGTGCTGAAGGTATCGAGCACGACACGGTCGTGGTTGACCAGGCCGACGAACGCCAGGGCCGCCGCCACCTGCTTGCCGTAATGCAGCTTGGTCGGGTCGCCGAAGTCCATCGAGAGGCTCGTGTCGAGCAGCGTGTAGAAGTGCAGGTCCTCCTCCTCGAGAAAGAGCTTCAGGAACAGCTTGTCGAGCCGGCCGTAGACGTTCCAGTCGATGTGCCGGAGGTCGTCGCCGACGGCGTAATTGCGGTAGTCGGCGAATTCCACCGACGAGCCGCGCCGCTTGCTCGTGCGCTCCCCCTTCATCCGGCCGACGAAGATCTTGCGGCTGACCAGCTCGAGCTGCTCGAGCTTGTGGAGGAACTCGGGGTCGAGCAGGGGTACGGCCCTGGCCTCGGGCATCGCGGACCTTCTTCAGGGGAAAAAGAGATCCTTCGATCGATCAGCCCAGGAGGTCCGAGACGAGGAAGAGCCCGAGCATCAGGGCCGCCGAGATGCCCAGGCCGACCAGCCAGGGGACCAGCGCGGCCAGGAAGATGGTCCACCGCGCCCGGAGCCCGAGCGACCGACGCCGGTGCAAGAACCCCAGCGCCGTGAACCAGCTCTCCAGGATCACGAGCGATCCCCCCAGCGCCGTCATCAGCGCCACGCTCGGCTCGCCCCTCCAGCACGCCAGCGACGCGGCGAAGAGCAGGGCGTAGAGGACAATCAGGCAGATCAGGTCGCCCGTCGTGTAGACCAGGGGCTCCGGCTTCGGGGGATTCCAGGCCATCGGCGCGGGAGGCGGATCATAGATGTCGTGCATGGGCGATCTCGGATCCAGGATCACGGGTGCGGGATGCCAGGGCGCAGGGGATAGATGAAAGAACTCCTACATTATGCATGTCCTTCATGGACGTTACCAGTCAGGAGGCAGAAAGCCGAAGAACCTGCACACATCTCCACGAGCCTTGGCGATTGAAATCGGTTCCCCCACTTCTACTCGCTCGTGAACGAGGTCATTTCGGTAATTTCGAACGGCATGAACATTCTCGATGTAGTCGTGGGGGATTGCATGCCTGGCCGCCGTGCCATTCACCAGGTCAACGGCTCGACTGGGAGGGTCGGCCCCCCTGACCGCAGACCAACACGATCGAAGGCCCGATTCAAATTCCGCGAAGAGCCGTACGACATAGGTGCCCTCGAGCCGCCCCGAGGCGTTTCGTATTTCACGGAGCGACACGTTGATCTTGATGACGGTGGGGTCGTGCTCTGCCTCCTCCAATAGCCGGTTGGTGGCGAACCGAACCGCCGCGTGTTCGCGTTCGACAGCCTTGATCCTTGACAGCCAGGTATCCCGCTTACGAGACATGCCTCTTCAGCTCTTCCAACACCTCGCGGAACGTCTCCATGGAGAGAGGTTTGGCCTGGGCCTCCCGGATCGTCGCGGCGGATGAGGTCCCGGCAGCTTGGTCGTGCACATGCCAGTTGTCATCGTAGTAATAGAGGCTTGCGACGTCATCATAGGCCGGCATCCGGTAGAGGTCGACGACACCCTCCGTGTGAGGGGCGGAACTGGCGATCGGATCCAGGAGCACTCGAGTCAAGTCTTGCTGGAGGATCAGCGCGGGGGCCTCGTAAGGTCCGAGCTGCGAATCTTCCATCTGCTTGTCGATCCGACGCGTGGACCAGCCGAGTTCTTCGGCCCAGCCCTGCACGGAGTCCACGAGGGCGGAGAGGCGATTCAGCCATGCGGCCCGGAGGGTTTCTCGCCGATCATCAACGGTGGCCATGGGATGCGATCCCTTCATCTGAATTCGGCCTCGTGTCGCAATCGCCGGGAGGGCGACGATCGCGCCGCTCGGGCCTGTCTCCTCGCTCTCGCGTACCCTCACTCCTCGATGATCGCGAAGTTTCCGTCTCTCGGGAAGAGACGACCCACGAGAGGCCGATCAGCCGGCCTTGGCGGCCGGGGCCTTCTCGTCGGCCCTCTCGGGGACGGCGCCGAGGACCTTGAGCAGGACATCGTCGGCATCGATCCCTTCGGCCTGCGCCTCGAAGTTCAGGAGGATGCGGTGCCGGAGGCTCGGCAGGTAGACCCGGCGGAGGTCTTCGAAGCTGACGTTGTAGCGGCCGTCGAGCAGGGCGCGGACCTTGGCGGCGAGCACGAGCGTCTGCACGCCGCGCGGGCTACTGCCCCAGCGGATGTACTGGTTCGTGACGTCGGCGGCGAACGGGCCTTCGGGGTGCGTCGCCAGCGCCAGCCGGATCGCGTAGTCCTGGACGTGGGGCGCGACGATCACCTCGCGGACCAGCCCCTGCATCCGGATCAGCGTCTCGCCGTCGATCACCGGCTCCGCACTGGGGCGCTCGCCCCGGGTCGTCCGGTCGAGGATCACGCCGAGTTCTTCGCGGGTCGAGTAGCCGACGACGAGCTTGAAGAGGAACCGGTCGAGCTGCGCCTCGGGTAGGGGATAGGTCCCCTCCTGCTCGATCGGGTTCTGCGTGGCCATGACAAAGAACGGCTCCTTGAGCCGATGGACCTGGCCGCCGATGGTCACCGAGTGCTCCTGCATCGCCTCGAGCAGCGCCGATTGCGTCTTGGGCGTGGCGCGGTTGATCTCGTCGGCCAGGACGATCTGCGAGAAGATCGGCCCGCGCTGGAACGAGAACACCCGCTTGCCGTCCGGCGCCTCCATCACGATGTTCGTGCCGGTGATGTCGGCGGGCATCAGGTCGGGGGTGAACTGGATCCGGTTAAAGTCGAGCGAGAGCGAGCTGGCCAGAGTCCGGACCAGCAACGTCTTGCCCAGCCCCGGCACCCCCTCCAGCAGCGCATGGCCGCCGACGAACAGGCAGGTCAGCACGCCGTGGATGATCTCGTCGTGGCCGACGATCACCTTGGAGATCTCGGCCTTGACCCGGCCATAAGTCGAACGGAACACCTCGGCGCGGGCTTCCATGGTCGCGGGATCGGCGGTGGCCATCAACGCTTCTCCTTTCCGGCCCGAGCTCGCGGGATGGTCCCTGCCCACCTTCCGAAATCCTGCTCTCCGACGATGAGGATGTCGTATGGCCCAAGCCAACGGGCAGACGTGAGGTGATGAGGCAGGCCTACCGGCGGACGCGAGGGGATCATCCTTGACCGGATGATCTCAATGAGCAGATTCGCCTCACGTCCCTCGCCGGTTCAAAGACAACGGGGAAGGAGGGATCCGCGTTCCCTCCCTCCCCGTGACGCCGAATCGGCCGCGATCGCCCCGGGTGATCAGGGCTTCTTGGGCTCGGCCTTCGACTCGGTCCCCCCGCCGACGCCCGCCAGCGCCTTGGACTCGCCCTTGGTCGAGGCCTCGAACTTGAGCCGCCTGGCGTCGGCGGCCCCTTCGAGGATGACCTTGATCACATCCAATCCCTTGAAGGCGCCGCGGAGGATCTCCTCGCTGAGCGGGTCCTCGACCATGTTCTCGATCGCCCGCCGCAAGGGGCGTGCCCCGTAGTCGGGGTT
>JAFANO010000776.1 GCA_019232645.1 Planctomycetaceae bacterium
CGGGGTGCTCGCCCGCCGTCCGTGGCCGATCAACTCCGCGCGACGGCACGTTGGTCCTCGGTGTTTCCCATCCTCGTCACCCTCTTCGACGACCCGAAAGGAAGGGACCATGGCGACGGTGCATGAGCCGGTCTCGATGAACCAGGCCAACCCGCGCGATCCCTACAACAATAGCTGCTACGGCACGCTGGTGGACCGCGACTACAAGACCATCTCGTTGCCGATCCTGGATGTCATCGATTTCAACGAGCGGATCATCCGGGGCTATGAGGAGGGCGACGCCGATGACGGGTTGCCGGCGGACCTGTCCACGGCCCGCTCGCTCGTCCCCGCCGGGACGGCCGCCCTGCGCGATTTCAGCAACATCGCCCCCGAGATCCCCGTCTACCTCGCCGAGAATTGCACCGGGTGCATGGAGTGCGTCACCGAGTGCCCCGACACGGCCATCCTGGGTAAGGTCCTGGCCGAACCGACGCTGGAGGAGAAGCTCCGGGACATCCCCGACGAAGCCGACCGCGAGATGTTCCGCCGGCAGTGGTCGAAGCCTCGCAAGTACTACGACGCGGCGGTGAAACAGGGAAAGCCCGGCGGCAGGTTCGCCATCATCATCGACCCCAGCAAATGCAAGGGGTGCGCCGAGTGCGTAACCGTCTGCGACGACGAGGCGCTGAAGATGGTGCCGAAGACCGATCAGGGGATGGCGGAGATCCGCAGGAGCCATCGCTGGTTCAAGGAGTTCGGGCCGTCGGACGAGTCGTACATCAGCGATAGCTTGCTGATCGACATGATGCTGAAGGAGCAGGCGCACGTTTACGTCGGCGGCGCCGGATCCTGCGCCGGTTGCGGCGAGGGTACGGCCCTGCGGATGCTCTGCGCGGCCACCGCGGCTCGTTACGGCGCTCGGTGGGGCCTCATCGCCGCGACCGGTTGCAACACGGTCTACACGTCCACGTACCCGTACAATCCATACCTGGTCCCGTGGTCGAACTCGCTCTTCGAGAACGCGCCGGCCTTCGCCATGGGCGTCCGCCGGCGCTGGGACCAGATGGGATGGCAGGACAAGCCGTTGTGGTGCATCGGCGGCGATGGCGCCATGTACGACATCGGGTTCCAGTCGCTGTCGCGGATGCTGGCCTCGGGCATGAGCATCAAGGTGTTCGTCCTCGACACGCAGGTCTACTCGAACACCGGAGGTCAGGCGTCGACCGCCTCGTTCACCGGCCAGAACACCAAGATGAGCATGCACGGCAAGGCGGTCGGCGGCAAGCAGGAGCGTCGCAAGGAGATCGCCCAGATCGCCATGATGCACCCGCGCACCTATGTGGCCCAGACCACGTGCGCCCACGCCAACCACTTCTACCGAGCGGTGCTCGGCGCGCTGGAGTTCGACGGGCCGGCCATCGTCTGCTGCTTCACCACCTGCCAGCCCGAGCACGGCGTCGCCGACAACATGGCGAGCCATCAGGCGCGACTTGCCGTCGACACCCGCGCCTTCCCCCTGCTGATCTACGATCCCCGCAAGGGCGAGACGATCAAGAAGCGCCTCTCCCTTCAGGGCAACCCCGCGATGAAAGAGGACTGGTGGACCGACCCGAAGTCGAAGCGGGTCGTCGACTTCATCGAGTTCTGCCGCAGCGAGGGCCGGTTCGCCAAGCATTTCGACAAGGAGGGGAGCCCCTCCGAGGTGCTGCTGGCAGCCAGGCAAGATCGCCTCGAGAATTGGCGGCTCCTGCAGGAACTGGCCGGACTCCGCTAGTCCGGCTCAGGCGACACGACCGGATGATCCCGGATCGATCACGTCTTCGTCGGTGGCGATGATCAGTTGAAGACGCCCTCACCCGGGGGCGTCTTACCGGATCCGCCGCCTCACGCGGGCATCCTCGGGCAGCACGATGATCTGTCCGGGGGTCAGGTGGTTGGGGTCGTCGATGACGTCTTGGTTCAGCTCGAGGATCTCCGAGGCGCGCCGGCTGTCGCGCAGGGTGTCGCGGGCGATGCTGCGTAACGTCTCGTGAGGATGGACCTTGTATTCCGGTAGGCGAGGCGAGTGGCGCGGTCCGGGCGCGCGGTCGGGCTCGTCCGCCGCCGGGGTGCCGCGCTCGGAGAGCGGGTCGGATACCGGCAGTGCCAGCTCGACCTCCGAGGTCCTCCGAGTCGGCGGGTCGGCCGGTTCGTCGCTCGAGATCGCGCGCGACATCTTGCGCAGCGGGGCGGTCGGGCTCGAGGAGGGCGAGCGCGCGGGTGCGGGCGCGGGCGGCCTGATGAGCGAGCGGTCGAGCGCCTCGGGGGGCGGGATCCGGATCGTCATCCCCACGCGGAGCTTCTTCGGGTCATCCAGGCCCAGCCGGCGATTGGCTTGCCAGAGGGCCAGGTAGTAGCGGCCCGACCCGTAGTAAAGCCGCGAGATGGTCCAGAAGTTCTCGCCGCTCTGGACGACGTGGGGTACGGGTTCGACTTGATCCTCCTCGGCCGGCGTGATCGGTTCGGACCTCGGGCGCGAGGGGGCGTCGCCCGCGTCGCGGATGGACACGAGATCGTCGCCGGCCCGACGTTTCGCGACGTTTGGCAGGGGGACCCACACGCCTGGACCGTCGCCCGAGTTGCCAGACTTCAAGGTGACAGGATCGGAAGGGGCCGGAGGACTGGCGAAGTTGGGCAATTCGCTCGCGCGGGCCGGCACCGGCTCCGGCAGCGGGGTAGCCGAGGGTCGGTCCGGCATCTCGGCCGCCCGCGATAAGGTTCGCGTCGAGGGCAGGCGCACCAAGGACGCCTTCGGCGTCGGCTCGGATGGCCCCGGCTCGACCATCGAGGGATCTTCGGCGCCCGGCGGAGGCTCGGCCTTGGGCGGGGCCTCTGTGGTGGCCTTCGGCCCGACTCCGGGAGACGGGTCGATCGCCGGTTTCGGCTCGGCCTCGGGAGGATGCTCGGGGGTCGGCGTCGGCGCCGCGAGCGGTTCGGTTGGTGCCGGCGGGGGCGCGGCGACCGCCGGCGGAGTTGTGCGGGGCGGCAGGTCGGGGGCCTTCTCGGATCGAGGGAGCTCGGCAAGGGCGCCGTTGTCCTCCGTGATCGGTTGAGCCGGTAACTCGGCCGCGCCGGGGGACGTCGGACCCTGGACCTTTGCCGGCTCTGGGGACGGGGTGATCGCCGCTTCCGGGCCCGGAGCTGGCACGGGTTGCGGGGACGATGCCCCTTGCTCCGACGCGGGTTGTGGGGCGGGCTCCCGCGCCGGGGAGAGGAGCGGGGCAGGTCCCTGCGCGGGCGACGGCTCCAGCGCGGGCGCGGGTTGAGGCGCGGGTATGGGTCGTGGTGCGGGCCCCTGCGCGGGTAGAGGTTGTGGTGCGGGCCCCTGCGCGGGCACGGGTAGCGGTGGAGATTCCTGTGGGGGCGCGGGTTCCTGTGCAGGCGCAGGTAGGGGCACAGGTTCCTGCGCGGGCACGGGCTCCTGCGCGGGCATCAGCCCTTGGGCCGACGTCGGCTCCTGCGAAGGCATGGATGGTTCGTTCGGAGTTGCGTCCAAGGGGACCTTGGCCGGGTTCGAGGCGGTCGGCTGGGTCGCCGGCCTGAGAGGACCCGGCTCGGGCTCGGACGCGAGGGCCGCGGGGGGCGTGGCGGGCGCCGGGGGTGACGCGTCGTGGTCCGCCGGGCGGTCTGAGAGGCTGGGCTTCGTGGACCTTGCGGGCAGCGGCAGCGCGACCGGATCGTCGGCCATGGCCACGCGGAACGTCTCGGCGGGCTTCAGGACGATCCTCGAGTTCGGCGTGCGGGCGTCGGGCGCGCCCGGCTTCGGCGACGATGAGTGCCGGTCCGGAGGGGGCGTCGCGTGGACGGCGACCTTCGCACCGTCGTGCGGGGATCGTGCCCGGGAGGAGGCCTGACCCGAGGGTGCGGGGCCGCCGACCGGGACGCTCATCAGCGGCGGGCCCTCGCCCGGTCGGGTCTTCTCCTTGTTCACCTTGTTCTTGATCAGGAGCGTCACCAAGATCAGGAACGAGAGCATCACGACGAGGCCGAAGCGCGCCTCCCGCTTGATCCTGCGCGCGG
>JAFANO010000073.1 GCA_019232645.1 Planctomycetaceae bacterium
AGATCCTCGGCTATGAAGAGACGGTGCTGCCGCAGGTCCAGAACGCGATCCTGTCGCGGCACGACATCCTCTTCCTCGGGCTCCGCGGCCAGGCCAAGACCCGGATGCCCCGCCAACTGGTCCACCTGCTCGACGAGGCGATCCCGATCGTCGCCGGCTCGGAGGTCAACGACCACCCGTTCGCTCCCCTGTCGAAGGAGGCGCGCGACCGCGTCGCGGTCCAGGCAGACGACACGCCGATCGAGTGGGTCGGCCGCGAGGCGCGCTACCACGAGAAGCTGGCGACCCCCGACGTCACGATCGCCGACCTGATCGGCGAGATCGACATGATCAAGCATGCCGAGGGCCGCTACCTCTCGAGCGAGCTGACGATGCACTTCGGCCTGATCCCCCGGACCAACCGGGGCATCTTCTGCATCAACGAGCTGCCCGACCTCGCGCCCAAGATCCAGGTCGGGCTGTTCAACGTGCTCGAGGAGCGCGACGTCCAGATCCGGGGCTACCCCATCCGGCTGAACCTCGACCTCTGCATGGTCTTCTCGGCGAACCCCGAGGATTACACCAACCGCGGCCGGATCGTCACCCCCCTGAAGGACCGGATCGGCTCGGTCGTGCGGACCCACTACCCGCTGACCCGCGAGCTGGGCATCGCGATCAGCGACCAGAACGCTTGGCTGGCGCGCGACCACGACGGCGCCCGGCTGGCGATCCCGCGCTATCTCAAAGAGGTCGTCGAGGAGATCTCGCGGCTGGCGCGGTCGTCGCCGCACGTCAACCAGCAGTCGGGGGTCTCGGTCCGGATGTCGATCGCGAATCTCGAGAACGTCGTCTCGAACGCCGAGCGGCGCGCCCTGCTCAACCGCGAGCGCTGGATCGTCCCCCGCGTCTCCGACCTGACGCACGTCATCCCCAGCTCGCGCGGCAAGCTCGAGCTGACGATGAACGAGGAGGACGGCCACGAGGACAAGCTGATCGGCCGGATCGCCGAGGAGGCGATCAAGAACATCTTCGCCCAGCACCTCGACGCCCGCGAGTTCCGCGCGACGGTCGACTACTTCGAGACGGGCAAGGCCGTTGAGGTCGGTGACACCCTGTCGATCAAGGAGGTCCTGGCCCGGATCGAACGCATCCCCGGCCTCCGCAAGCGCGCCGACGAGTTCGCCCGCCAGGTCCAGCCCGACCTGAAGGACGCCGACGCCCGCGACGCCGCCACCGCCGCCGCCGCCGAGTTCATCCTCGAAGGGCTGTACGTCCACAACAAGCTCAATAAGAACGTCAAGGCCGGCGCGACGTCTTACAAGCGGTGAGCGGGGATTGAGATGGGAAATTTCAAATTCGAGATTCGAGATTCCGGATCTTAATACATGAAGTTTAGAAGGCGGATTTTGAATTTGAAATTCCGAATATAGACTTGTCATCTCGAATCTTGAATCTCGAATCCGAAATTTTCGATTACGGATCTCGAATCCGAAATTCCTGATCCGGAAGTCCGAGCCCAAGACCTCGAGAGGATCCGGATGTCGCTCTACGAATACACCCGGTGGGATGGATCGCGGGAGTTCCAGCCGCAGTCGGCCGACGAGGCCTTCGACCAGCTCTCGGAATACCTCCTCCAGTACGGCGACCAGGCCCTCCGTGACCTCGACCAGCTCGACGACGACGACATGCCCGACGTCGTGGAGTTGATCCGGAAGGAGGGGCTGATCGAGCAGGACGGCGAGGGCAAGTGGCAGATCAGCCCGAAGGGGGTCCGGCGGATCCAGGAGAACGCGCTGACCGACCTGTTCCAGACCTTCCGGCGCGACGTGGTCGGCAAGCACGACTCGCCGCAGAAGGGGGACGGCGGCATCCGGCTCGAGGACTCGAAGCCGTACGTTTACGGCGACTCGCTGGCCAACCTGAACCTGCACGAGACCCTCAAGAATGCCATGATCCGCCAGGGGGGCGGGCTGCCGATCCGTCTCGGCTCCGAGGACTACGTCGTCCATGAGACCGAGTACCAGACCCGCTGCGCCACGGTCGTGCTGATCGACATGAGCGGCTCGATGGGCCGCTACGGCAAGTACGTCATGACCAAGAAGGTGGCGCTGGCACTGCAGGCGATGGTCCGGGCGCAATATGCGCAGGACACCTTACAGATGGTCGGCTTCTCCACCTACGCCGGCGCGATGACCGAGCGGCAGTTGCTCAACTCGGCCCCCAAGCCGGTGAGCATCTACGACAGCCGGGTGCACCTGCGGTTCGACCTCGACGACCCGCCGCGGCGGGTCCCCGTGCACTTCACGAACATCCACGCCGGCCTCCGCCTGGCGCGGAGCCTCCTCTCGCGGCGAGGGGCGGAGAATCAGCAGATCATCGTCATCACCGACGGCGAGCCGACGGCGCACATCGAAGGGCGCGAGGTCGTCCTGATCTACCCGCCGTCGGAGAAGACCGCGACGCACACGCTCGCCGAGGTCCGGCGCTGCGCCCGCGCCGGCATCCGCGTCTCGAGCTTCGCGCTGATCGAGGATTACTTCTACCTCGGCCTGGTCAACTTCGTCGAGGAGATGGCGCGGGTCTCGCAAGGGGTCGCCGCCTACTGCTCGACCGAGGACCTGGGCAAGTACGTCTTCGACAGCTTCATCGGCGGGCGCCGGACGCGTCGGGTCCGCCATTGAGGCCGGGGATCACCTCGATCAGCCGGCGGCCGAGGCCGACTCCCGCGCCCGAGGCTTGAGGACCGTGGCTCCGCGGCCCGGCGCGTCGTAGGTCGCGTAGTGCGCCGTTTAAAACCGGCAAAGGGTAACGAATGCAAGAGTCGTACAGGAAAGACCCAGCCAGTTATCCTGACCCCGAGTCATGCGTCGGCGGCCGTTAAGGACGCAGGCGAAGCGTTGACAGGGGCACACGCAGGCCAGCCATCGAGCTGCGAAATCTACCCTCCGGGGTGCCGACGCTGTTATGCGAAGCGGAAGGCCACACCGAGGGCGGCGCTATGGGCAAGCCGCCCGAGGACCCCGCGCAGTCGGAGACCCTGAGCATGCGTGGAAACCCTTTGCGCGGGAAACGGGAGGTCCCAGGGGTACCCGGTGCCGATGGTGCATCGGGTCGGCCGGAGAAGGTCACAAACCGAAATCCCGGCATGCACGCCCGTGGGAAGTCGGACGGTCGCGTAATACCTGGGAAGCCGCCGAACAACGACGGGGATGACCCGCCCGCGGAGGCGGTGGAGGGAAGGCGACCGACTGAGGGGAACACGTTGCCGGAGGCCGCATCCCGGACTCAGAGCCGGCTCGATGCGTCGATCGCCCTGCAACGTGTGCGAGAGGTGGCACGCCGGGACAAGCGTGCGCGGTTCACCGCCTTGCTGCACCACGTGACGGTCGACCTGCTCCGGGAAAGCTTCTACGCGTTGAAGCGCCATGCGGCCCCCGGAGTCGACGGCCTGACCTGGGAGCAGTACGAGGCCGATCTCGAAGATCGGATCCCCGACCTCCATCGGCGGGTCCATCTGGGCACCTACCGAGCACAGCCGTCCCGCCGGTCCTTCATCCCGAAGGCCGACGGTCGGATGCGGCCGCTGGGCATCGCAGCCCTGGAGGACAAGATCGTCCAACAGGCCGTGGTGTCGGTGCTCAACCAGATCTACGAGGTCGACTTCCTGGGCTTCTCCTACGGCTTCCGGCCGGGACGCGGCGCGCATGATGCCCTCGACGCGCTCTGGGTGGGGCTGATGGGGAAGAAGGTGAACTGGGTGCTCGACGCCGACATCCGTGGCTTCTTCGACGCCATCTGCCACGGGTGGTTGGTCAAGTTCCTCGAGCACCGGATCGCCGACCGAAGGGTGCTCCGCCTGATCCAGAAATGGCTCAGGGCCGGGGTGTCCGAGGACGGCCAATGGTCGAAGACGGAGGTCGGGACACCTCAAGGTGCGGTGGCTTCACCGTTGCTGGCGAACGTGTTCCTGCACTACGCCTTCGACCTGTGGGTCCAGCAGTGGCGGGCTAAGTCCGCCACCGGCGACCTGATCGTCGTGCGCTACGCCGACGATTTCGTCGTGGGATTCCAGCACCGCGGCGATGCCGAACGCTTCCTCCGAGACCTCGGAGGTCGCCTGGAGAAGTTCGGCCTGGCGTTGCACCCCGAGAAGACGCGGCTGATCGAATTCGGGCGGTTCGCCGCCGAGAACCGACGGAAGCGCGGGGAGGGCAAGCCGGAGACGTTCACGTTCCTGGGCTTCACCCACATCTGTGGTCGGAAGCACTGGAGCGGGGGCTTCATCGTGAAGCGGAGGACGGCGGCCAAGCGGCTGCGCGCCAAGCTGCAAGAGGTGAGGGGAACGCTGCTCCGGCGGCGTCACGAACCGATCGCGGACCTTGGGGAGTGGCTGCGAAGCGTGATGCAGGGGTACTTCAACTACTTTGCGGTCCCCGGCAACCTCGTCAGCCTGAATGTGTTCCGACGGGAGACGGCCCGCAGTTGGCTGCACGCGCTTCGGCGACGTAGCCAGAGGCACCGGATGTCGTGGGAACGGTTCGGGCCGATCGTCGATCACTGGTTTCCCCGGGTCCAGGTCCTGCACGAGCATCCGAACAACCGTTTCTACGCCAAGCACCCGAAGTAGGAGCCGTATGCGGTAATTCTGCACGTACGGTTCTGCACGGGGGGACGCCCGCAAGGGCGTTCCCTACCGTGACCGAAACTCGGTGGGATAGCATCTTTCGTATATCCCGTGGCGACGTTCCAAACGTAGCTCCCTCGGCCCGGATATCTGGTGTCGGTCGGGTGGCACGCCCAGCATGGGCGTGGACCCAACAGCCCGGCGCTCACGCCCGTCGAAGACTCCGGGCGTGCCACCCGACCCGCATCTCTGGACGTTCCTGCGCGTGGAGGGTATGGACCCGACGAACAAAGCGGTGGAGCGCGCGTTGCGGCAAGCGGTGCTCTGGCGCAAGACCCGAGGCGGGACCGAGGGCGGCGCGGGGAGCCCGTTCGTGGAGCGGCTGCTGTCGGTGGTGGCGACCTGCCGTCAGCAGGGCCAAAACGCGCCGGCGTACCTCATCACCTGCCATGAGGCCCACCTGCTCGGCCATTGCGCTCCCTCGTTGCTACCCAGAGGGGCCGCTGGACACTCTGCTGCCTGATCTCGGGCCGTGGTCGCTTACTATTCGACGTTCCCCTCCGCGTCGCAGTAGCAGGCATCACCCCCATACTTGTACCAGAGTTCCCGAATGGCTTTCAGTTCCTCCAGGTGGGCCTGGATGGCGCTTCGGTCCTGGTAGACCGTGCCCTCATCGACGAGGACGGGGGGGCGGGTCCCTTCGGGTAAGATCCCACGGCTGGCGCCGGGGTCCGTGACGAGCACCACCTCATGGGCCAAGCACAACTCTCGCAGGACCTCCTGGATCTCCTGACTCCCCGTGTCCTCGGTCGTTCTGTAAAAGGTAATCATCGCTCCTCCTGTTCTGCGGTCGGGTGGCACGCCCAGGATGGGCGTGTACCCAACAGCCCGGCGTTCACGCCCGTCGAAGACTCCGGGCGTGCCACCCGACGTGCATGGGAAAAACAGGTCTTCCAACAATCTCACCCTATGGTACAGATTCTCGGGATTCTCGCGGCGGTCTCCCAGACCTCCATGGATTTTCCGTCGATCCTGCCCGATCGACCCGGACTGGCGCACCAGGCCCGGTGGAACAGGTCCGGTGGTGACGGAGATGCCGAGGATCCGGGCGCCAGGACCGGCCCGGCCGGCTTCCCGGCCCGATTGACGGGACGCCCCCGCGGAGCAGCGCGATGATACTGCCGTGGATGGCAGACAACGCGAACCCTCACCCCGAGCGAGGCCCCCTACATGACACTCTCCGACGACCAGCGCCGAGAGATCAACCGCAAGAATAGCCAGAGGTCGACCGGCCCGCGGACCGCGGCGGGCAAGGCGCGCGCCAAGCTCAACGGCCTGAAGCACGGCCTCCGCGCCGCCACCCTCGTCCTGCCCGGCGAGGACCCCGAGGCGCTGCAGCACCGCCTCGACGCCTGGACCGACGAGCTCGACCCCCGGACCGACCTCGAACGCTACTTCGTCCGGAGCGCCGTCGAGGCGTCGTGGCGGCTCGACCGCGTCCGCCGCGCCGAGGCCGCCGCCGGGGCCCGCAGGGTCGCCGCCGCCGGCGCCGAGGCCGACCGCCAGGACGCCCTCGAGGTCGAGCACAACCTCAAGTTTCTGGGCCTCTGGCCCGCGAGGAACCTGCGCATGCTCCGCAGCTCGGCGCGGGGCTGCCG
>JAFANO010000163.1 GCA_019232645.1 Planctomycetaceae bacterium
ATCCTGATCTTCGCCGCCCTGTTCCACGAGCAGGAGATCCGCGAGCCGGCGCTGGAGGCCGACGCGGCGCTGGTCTGATACGCATTCCGGATATTTTATGCACTTTATCCGGATCTTGCATTTGAGATTTCAAATTTGAGATTTGAAATTTTCACAGGAGTTGCGCAGTTGGTCTTCTGGGCATATTTCGGGGTCGAAAAATGCCTGATTCTGGGCTTAAAAAATTACCCAGAAGACCAACCGCGTAACTCCTATATCAAATCCGCAGATCGGTGCACAAATTCCTGGGACCCGTATGAGACACGCGCCCGATCCTCAGGTCGGTTCCATCCCCCTGACGGGAGAGGATTTGCGCTGCGAATCGATCAACCGAGCACGTGCGCGACGGCGTCGTGGGCGCGGATCATCAGCGGGCTGTCGGGCGTCTTGGCACCGGGGACGTGGAACATCAGGGCGGCGGCCAGCGGGGCGCGCCACTTCGGGTCGCTGGCCAGGAGGCACTCCTCCCAGGCCGCGGCGCCGTACTTGTAGTCGTGGCTGTCGCGGCCCTTGTGGAAGATCATCCGCCGGGCCGCGGCGAAGACGAGGTCGGCCTGGCCGCCCTTCTCCAGGTAGCCGACCACCTTCTCGGCGGCCTTGCTCCGGTTGTCGCTGACCGTCTCGAAGATCTCGCCGACGGCGGCCTCCCCCGAGGCCACCGGCGCGTCCGCGTCGAGGGCGTCGATCGCGGGATGGGCGGGAGGCTTGACGACGGCGCGGAACATCGGGATCCAGCCGACGGCCTGGAGCAGCGCCAGGCGACGGGTGGTGTCGTCGCCGCTCGCCCCGTAGATGAAGTGCAGCGCGTTGGCCGAGGTCACCGCGTGCAGCGCGATGATCCCCGGGCTCCGCATCAGCAGCTCGCTGCCGCCCAGGACCACGGCGTCCCAGAGCGAGTCGGCCGCGACTCCTCGATTGAGCAGCCCGATCGCCTCGGCCGAGGCCGACTCGGGCGACGCCTGGCGTATCGCCTCCAGGAGGGTCCGGGTGGCCGACGTGTCGGGCCTGCCGACGGCCCAGTCGTCCCGGATCTTCTTGGCATTCTCGAGGTTGGCTTCATAGGGTCCGACCGGGACGTGCCGCGAGTCGCCGTGCAGGTCGAGCAGGCCGAAGGCCAGCGAGCGGAGGCAGGGCTCGGCGTGCTGCCAGCCGATCGCCTGCAAGGTCCGCCAGGTCTGCGCGGTGAAGATGGCCTTGTGGCCGATGTTGCGCTGGTCGCGGACGCCGAACCTCCAGAGCGGCTCCATCGTCTCGGCCGCTCCCGAGTCGCGGCAGAGCGCGGCGACGGCAGTGTCGGCGGCGTCGGCGTCCCAGGCCTCCATGGCCCGGACGAACTCGGCCCGGGCCTGGTCGGGCCGGGGCAGGCGCGCCTCGTCCACCCTGCCGAGCGTCCAGTCCCCCTCCTTGATGTCCTGCTCCTGCGACCGCTTGAAGTTGTCGAGCGCCCAGAGGAGGGGGAGGAGCCGGTCGTTGACCGCGGCGGTCTGCCCGAGCAGGTGCGCCGAGTTGATCACCATCACCGCGTGGAACTTGAAGCCGACCGGGCGGGGCTTGATGTTGCGGATCCCGGCCAGGAACAGGCCCGCGAGCAGGTCGCGGTAGGAGAGCCCCTCCTTGAGCTGCGCGATGGCCACCTCCAGGGCCCGCTCGCGGGGCGTCTCCTCGATCCAGCGCACGACCGGCTCGATCTCGGGCCGGAACCGGACCGCGTCGGGCCCGACCTTCAAATCCTCGGCGCGGGCCGGCGTGATCGCGGCCAGGCCGCCCCAGTGACCCAGGCCCGCCCCGAGCCCCAGCGCCGAGGCCGACTGCAGAAACCGACGACGTCGGAATGTCCCATCCATCGTGCTCCCCCTTTCCTGCCTCGCAAAGACGAAGTGGCTTCTCTATTAGAGAGAAAGCGTCGGGAGCCCGAAAGAGATCCCGGCCTCGCGGCCGTGGCGGGAAGATATCGGGGGCGGCCGCATGATCGCGGGGTCGCGTCCCATCCGCCCATCGGGAGTCCGTGGAGGGGCCGGGCCGGCCCGGCCGCTCGACTCACAACTGCTGGAGCTGGTTGATCTTGTTGTAGAGCGTCTTGAGGCTAATCCCGAGCTCCTTGGAGGCGGCGGGCTTGTTGCCGTTGTGCTTCTCGAGGATGACCTGGATGTATTTCATCTCGATGTCGCGGAGGGTGGGGTTGCCCTCGGGGATCTGGAAGTGGGGGCCGGAGACCGCCGGAGCCGCCGGGGCGACCGTGCCCCTGCGGGCCGGGAACTGGGTCGGCAGGTGCTCGGGGTAGACCGGGCCGTCGGCGGCCAGGATCGTGGCCCGCTCGATGGCGTTGGCCAACTCGCGGATGTTGCCCGGCCAGTCGTGGGCCTGCAGCACGGCGATGGCCTCGGGCGTCAGCGTCGATTCCTGGCCCCCCCGGCGCGACGCGAACCGCCTCAGCATGTGCCGCGCCAGGGCGGGGATGTCGGCCTTGCGGTCGCGCAGCGGCGGCAGGTGGATCTCGAACGTGTTCATCCGGAAGAACAGGTCCTCGCGGAACTGCTCGGCGGCGATCATCTCGCGGAGGTCGCGGTGGGTGGCGCAGAGGACGCGGACGTCGACGCGGAACGGGTCGTTCTCGCCGACCCGGCGGATCTCGCCCGACTCGAGGAACCGCAGCAGCTTGACCTGCACGCTCTTGTCCAGCTCGCCGACCTCGTCGAGGAACAGCGTGCCGCCGTTGGCGACCTCGAAGAGCCCCTTGCGGTGGGTGTCGGCGCCGGTGAACGCCCCCTTGCGGTGGCCGAACAACTCGCTCTCGACGAGGTTCTCGGGGAGGGCGCCGCAGTTGACCGGGATGAAGGTCAGGCCGGCGCGGCGGCTCTTCTCGTGGAGGCTGCGGGCGACCAGCTCCTTGCCCGTGCCGGTCTCGCCCAGGATCATGACGCTGGCGTCGGTCGGCGCGATCGTCTCGATCAGCCGGCGGACCGACTGCATCGCCGGGGTGTCGCCGATGAGCATGGGCGTCCCCTCGGCCGCCTTGAGCCGGGTCTCCAGGGCGCTGGCCTTGTTGGCCAGGTCGCGACGCTCGGCGATCCGCTTGAGGATCACCTCCAGCTCGGCCCACTTGCACGGCTTGGTCAGGTAGTCGAACGCCCCCAGCCGCAGCGCCTGCACGGCCGTGTCGACCGTCGCGTGGCCGGTCAGGATGATGACCTGGGTCTCGGGATTGATCTGGCGGATCTTGGTCAGGACCTCGATGCCGGTCATGCCGGGCATCTTCACGTCCAGCAGCGCGGCATCGTAGGACCCCTTCTCCAGCGCCCGGAGCGCCGAGGCCCCATCGGGGCAGACCGTCACCTCGTGCCCGAGCCGGGGTAGCTCCATCTGCATCAGGTCGCGGAGGTGCGCCTCATCGTCGGCGAACAGGATGCGAAGGCCGCCCTGATGAGCTTTCTCCACCATGAGACTGGTCTCCTCCGTGAGACGCTTCGCGGGTCAGGGGTGCGCCCGCCATGTCCGATCCGGGCTGGGAATCCCCCAGGGGCGGGGCCGACGCGGGCGCGATCGCTCCACACCAGGCGAAGCCTACTTCGCGACCCAATGATTCGGATTCGATCTGGACGACGCGACGAGCTCGTCGTCCTCGGCCGGCCGGACCGGGAGCCGGACGACGAACGTCGAGCCCTGGTCCTCGCCGGGGCTGGAGGCGGTGATCTCGCCGTGGTGCTGGCTGACGATCCGATGGGTGATCGACAGGCCGAGGCCCGTCCCCTTGCCGACCCGCCGCTTGGTGTAGAACGGTTCGAAGATGTTCTCGAGGACCTCCGGCGCCATCCCGCAGCCATTATCGGCGAAGACCATCTCGGCCATCCCCCCGGTGTACCTCAAGTCGATCCGGAGGGTGCCGTCGGGGGCCATCGAGTCGAGCGCGTTGACCACCAGGTTGAGCACGACCTGCTTGATCTCCTGGCTATCGACGTGAGCCATCACGGCTTCCTTGGGCTGGAAGACGATCTGCTTGCCGCGATACTTGCCCATGTGGCGGATCATCTCGACGACGCCCTGGATCAGGCCGGCCAGGTCGGTCCGCTCGCGCTGGATCTCGGCGCAGCGGGAGAAGTCGAGGAGCTTCTCGGTGATGCTCTTGCAGCGGAAGGCCTCCTCCTGGATCATCCGGAGGTAGTTGCGGACGACCTTGGCGTCGGTGCCGTCGCCCAGCCGGTCGAGGATCGGGCCGAGCCGGTGCTCCAGCGCTTCGGAGCAGAAGGCGATCGAGGCCAAGGGGTTGTTGATCTCGTGCGCGACCCCGGCGGCGAGGAAGCCGACGCCCGCCAGCCGCTCCGAGCGGACCAGTTGCCGGCTCCGCTCGCGGACCTGCCGCTCGAGGTCGGCGTAGGTCACGCTCAGCCGCGCCGTCATGTCGTTGAACGCCTCGGCCAGCGCCTGCATCTCGTCGCCGGTCTTGAGGTCGATCTTATAGTCGAAGGCGCCGAACGCCACGCGACGGACGCCGCGCTGCAGGAGCCGGACGGGGTAGAGGACCCAGCGGTGGAGCAGCGACGCCAGCCCGCAGAGCATCGCCAGCACCGTCAGCGCCGAGGTCCAGACCAGGATCCGGCTCAGGTGATACCGGCTCTTGGACAGCAGCAGGACGGCGTAGAAGTCGCGGTGGAGCTTGTCGGGCAGGTCCATCACGCGGTGGTTGAGCCGTTCGATCCGGAGCGTCAGCCCCGACTTGCCGTTGAGCCCGGCGCGGATCGGCGGCTGCGCCTCGGGGTGGCGGCTCAGGTAGGTCGTCGTCCCGGGCAGCATGGGCTCGAACCGGGCCTGGGGGTTCAGCTCGTTGAGCAGCGCCGTCAGGTCGCTGTCGATCAAGAATGCCAGGCTCAGCTCGTCGCGGCCGTCGTCGGCCCGGTTCCCCTTGGTCGTGTTCTTCCTCAGCTCGCGGTGATAGGCGATCAGCGCCTCCTGCGCGTCCCTGACCTTCCGTTCCAGCGCCCGACGCTCCTCGGGCGTGGCGGCGTTCCCCGAATTCTCGAGCCGGACCACGACCTGGAGCAGGTCCTTCGACGCTCCCAGCTCGTGGAGCTGGTCGACGAGCTTCAGGTTGCTGCTGTGGAAGGCGCGGAGGCCGAAGATCGAGCCCCCCATCAGCGTGAGCATCATCCCGACGACCAGTGTCAGCCCGGCGATCAGCTTGACGCGGATGGTCCACTGTGGCATGGCGACGACCTCCTTGTCGCGGGGCGGACTTGCTCCGAAGTCCGGGTGGAATAATCGTCACCGACTATATCATACGCCCCGTCGCGCTCAAAGGTCAGCGCCTGGGTTTTGGTCATGCCAACGGGCCTCGGGGCCGAAGCCGCGGGATCGGGCGGGGCGCCCGCCGAGGTCCCGGGCTTCGGGATCAGCGGAGGTGCGGGAAGGAGTCGTTGGACCAGGCGACGAGGGCGGCGGCGATCAGCCCCAGGGCCAGGACGAGGCGGAGCCGCGCGACGCCGCGCTGGAACCGACGCTCGGCATCGGGCTGGCCTTCGAGGCCCTCGAGGAAGGCGATCCGCCGCGCGATGCTGCCGTGCCGCCACGACCGCCGGCCGTGCTCCATCCCGTTGAGCGTGGCCACATTCGCCAGCGCGTTGGCGAAGGTCCGGATCCCGACCGGGCACAGCGCGGCCGTCGCGGGGACGTCGCCGGACGCGCCGTTGGGGTCGAGGTGGGGCGGGCAGCCCGCCCGGCCGCAGGAGACGGCGCGGCAGCCGAAGACGTCGGCCTGGCGCTCGAACTTCCGCGAGACGAAGCCGAAGACGACCAGAAAGTAGAGGCCCACCGTCGCCAGCGTCGTCCCCCCATGGAGGAGCATCGTCACGGCCGGATCGTCACGAAGGGCGGTCGAAGACCCCGCGAGCGGCGAGACGTCGATCGCCCAGAAGACCAGCGCCATCACACCCAGGCTGCCCAGGAAGAAGAAGCCGAAATAGGGCAGGTGCCGGTGCGCGATGTGGCCGATCTCGTGGCCGAAGACCGCCGCGATCTGGTGGTCGTCCAGGCAGTCGACCAGCGCGTCGGACAGCAGGACATAGCGGAACCAGGGCAAGGCCCCCGTCACCCCGGCATTGACCACCCCATGCCCCGTGTCCCAGACCAGGATGTCGGTGCAGCGGAATCCGAAGCGGCGCGCCAGGCGCTCAAGCCGATGGCGCAACGGGCCGGGGGGCAAGGGGTGGGTCGGCCAGGCGAGGCGGACGAAGATCGGCGAGAGGACCAGGACCAGCCCCCCCATGACGATCAGGCCGACGGGCAAGGCCCAGAGGCTCTCGGCCGCCTTCGGCCAGAGCCGATGCGCCAGGTCCTGGCCGGCCGCGAACAGGAGCACCACCGGGAGCACCATCCCCAGCGAGCCCCTCGCCTTCAATGCCAGGTGCCGCCCCAGGCCGACGTCGCCTCGGATCCGCAAGGCACGCTCGGCGGGGTAGAGGCCCCACCAGCCCGCCAGTTGCATGAGCAGGAACGGCAGCAGGATCAGCATTTCATCGATCAGGATCGCCCCGCGGAAGCCCCAGCCGGAGTGGACCACCCACGGCCACCCGACGTCGTGGATCATCCAGCCGTAGACGGCGAGCGTCAGACCTTCGAGGCCCCGCGCGCCCCAGGCGTGCAGCCGCCGCAGCCCCGGGCTCGGCTTACCCCTCTGCGACGCCCGAAAGGCGACCCACCGCCCCAGCGCGCCGGCGACCGAGGCCACCAGCGCTACCCCGAGCAAGATCTCCCGGAGCTTCGGCGCGAGTTCGGAGCGGGGGATCGGACCAAGGTTGGCCGGCGAGTCGGTCCCGAAGGCCAGGAAGAGGGCGATCAGCAAGGAGAACGGCATGGCGACCCCGGACGTCCTTTCCCAAAAGGATTGGCAGGGGAGGGTGTGAGGCTGGGCGGACCGGGGTCGGGACGAGACCGAACCGAGGAGGGGATTTCTTGCGATACCCCCGCCTTCAGCGTCCTCCGGCCGACCTTCTGGAGGCGAGAGATCAGGCCGCCGCCGCCCCGACGACGATCAACTGCACGGGGAGCGTCATGGGGCAGGAGGCACCCTGGACGTCCAGGCTCAGGGGGATGACGGCTCCCCAGAGGTCTTTCTCTTGGTCATGGACCATCGTCGGCTCGGTCGTCGACGCCGACTCCGGAGGCGCGATCAGCATCAGCACGGCCGGATGGCTCGTCCCGGCCGCCTCGGCGCTGACCGACTCCAACTCTTTCTGAGCCAAGGGCGCCAGCTCAGTGTCCTTGGCCGCCGGCAGCAGCAGCGCGAAGTCGCGGAACGGGCTGACGCCGAGGTGGTCGCCGTTCACCGGTTGCAAGCCGTAACGGAGCGTGTACGCCCCCTGGGCGATCGTCTGGTCGCGGTAGTCGTGCCCCTCGCCCGGGAACCGTAACGCGCCCAGCAACTCTCCCTCGGCCAGGATCGGGTACAAGACCGCCTCTCGCGGGCCAGACGGTTTGCCCGACGCCGGGATCGCCTTGCGGAGCCAGAACTCGGCGTAGGTATTCCCCTCGCCATCGACGACCCGATACCCTTGCTCGCTCATCGCCCCCTTGATCGCGTCGGAAAGCACCGCTGGAGGTCCTTCCTTGAGGGTCTCCACTTTATACTCCCGCGCCCGGACACCCGTCGGTGCCAGCGCCACCATCACCATCATCATGACTATATGGTTCTGGCGCATGCGACT
>JAFANO010000232.1 GCA_019232645.1 Planctomycetaceae bacterium
GCCCAACCTCGCGTACGACGCCGGCCCGTCCTGAGATGCCGATGAGGCGACTATCAGGGGAGGCTTGACCTCTCGGCGTCCGGGATCAGCCCTCGGGCTTCTTGACGGACGCAACCAGGGGACGGAGGACGGCGAGCATGGTGTTGAGGTGCGCCAGCCGGGGGCCGAACCGATCGACGAAGTCGGTCAGCGCGAACTCGCCGTCGATGAGGTTCTCGTGATTCTCCTGGACATAGGAGGCGAGCTCGCCCATCAGCGCGGCATGCACCTGCTCGAGGTTGGTCAGCGTCTCGCGACAGTTCTCGAGCACGTACTCATGCCCGCTTTGCCAGCGTTCGAGCTCCGCCACCTGGCGGGCCCGCTGCTCGCGGCTGACTTGGGCGGCCTCGCGCGCCAGCTCAAGCTGCTGCCGCTGAAGCTCGAGGCTCTGCCGCTGGACCTCGAGGGTCTGGTTCTGGAGGTTCACGAGGTAGTGCAGCAACGCCACGGGGTCGTTGTAGTTGGGGGCGACCTGCGACGGTCCCTGCCCCGTCGGGGAAACTTCCATCCGATACGTCCAAAGTGGCGACGATGGGTTCTCGCGTGATGGCACCCCGACCTCCTTCTCTCGGTCCGTGGAGTTCTTTCCCCGTTCTCTCCCCCGCGTCAACGTCGCCTCGATTTGGGTCAAGGGCGTTTGACGCCTGATTGTGAACTATAACCCAATTCCCCTCCCGAGGACAGGGCAAGAGTTCCCGCAATCTTCATCGCACCCACGCGAACCTTGGCAAGGGCGTTCGCCTAAGATTGCGTGAGATGTTCGAACGCGTCGGGCAGGCTGTCGACGATGTCCCCGGCGATCATCCCGATCTCGCCGTTCTGGTCGCGGGCGATGTCCCCGGCCAGGCCGTGGACGTGGACGCCGAGCTGTGCGGCCTCGAACGGCGGGAGCTTCTGGCCGATCAGCGCGGCGATCACGCCGGTCAACACGTCGCCCGACCCGCCGGTGGCCATGCCGGGGTTGCCGGTCGTGTTGACGTAGACCCTCCGGCCGTCGGTCACGACGGTCCTCGCCCCCTTCAGGACGACGATCAGATGATCGGCCTGAGCCAGGGCGACGGCGTGGGTCTCGCGGTCGCCCTGGATCTCGGCCGTGGAGCGGCCGATCAGCCGGGCGAACTCGCCGGGGTGGGGGGTGATGATCAGCGGGCGCCTCAGCTTCGACAGGATGTCGGTCTGTTCGGCCAGGGCGTTCAGGGCGTCGGCGTCGAGGACGGTGGGGACCTCGACCGATTCGACGACCCAGCGGACCAGCTCCCGGATCGACCCGGCCCGACCGAGGCCTGGGCCGATGGCCAGGACGTCGGCCGCTTCGAGCAGCGTGCTCAGCGCCTGTCGCGCCGGCTCGAACCTGAGGGCGCCGTGCTCGTCGTTCTCGAGCGGGTAGGTCATGTAGCTCGGCTCGAAGCTGGCGACGGTCGGCTGGACCTCCGCGGGGGACGCGACCCGCACCAGCCCCGCGCCCGAGCGCAGCGCCGCGGCGCCGGCGAGCGCCGCGGCCCCCGCCATGCCGCGCCCGCCGGCCAGCACGAGCACTGAGCCGTAGAGTCCCTTGTGGCTATCGGCCGGCCGCCGAGGGAGCGTCGGGAGCGTTTCGATGCGTTCCAGTGCCATGAGGTCCTCCGCTCGAGGGGGCGTCGCCCCGGGCCGACTGCCGGGCCTGGCCGGCCCGCCGCGCGATCAGGCCCGCGACGTGGCCGCCGTTGAAGCCCGCGTCGATGTTGACCACCACCACGTTCGAGGCGCAGCTGTTGAGCATCCCCAGCAGCGCGGCGATCCCGCCGAAGCTGGCGCCGTAGCCGATGCTCGTGGGCACGGCGACCACCGGACAATCCAC
Organism: Planctomycetaceae bacterium; assembly: GCA_019232645.1. Lineage (GTDB taxonomy): Bacteria > Planctomycetota > Planctomycetia > Isosphaerales > Isosphaeraceae > JAFANO01. Next base: position 1,877 of record JAFANO010000232.1, read on the forward strand.
CAGCCCGCCGACGACGCTCGGCAGGGCCCCTTCCATGCCCGCGACCACCACGACCGCGTCGGCCCCCTCCAGCGCCGGCAGCCGGTACAGCAGCCGGTGCAGCCCGGCCACGCCGACGTCGGCCACCAGCGCGACCTCGCAGTTCCAGGCTTCTGCCGTGACGCGCGCCTCCTCGGCCACGGGCAGGTCGCTCGTGCCCGCGGTCACGATGGCCACCTTGCCCAGCTTCGGCCCGGGGTCGTGCAGCCCCCGGATCCGGAAGGTCCGCCCCAGCGCGTTGTGCTCCCCCTCGGGGAAGACGGACGCCAGTTGCTCCCCCGCCGATGGCTCGACCCGGGTGACCAGCCCCCCCTGGCCGTGCTTGAGCATGACGCGGAGGATGCCCTCGATCTGCCCGGGGCCCTTCCCCTGCCCGAAGATCACTTCGGGGAACCCGCAGCGGACGCCCCGGTGCAGGTCGACTGTGGCGAACTCCCCCGCGGCCTCGAATGGGCTGATCCGGATCTTCTGCACCGCCTCGGCGGGCGCGACCCACCCCCGCCGGACCGACTCCAGCAACTGCGTCAGCTCGTGCGAATCCATCTCGGCGTCCCGACCCTCGAGTACGGGGCCGATTCCCCCGTCTTGGTGCTTCCCCTCTCTCTTGTAACCCGCCCCCGATCGATCTGCAACAGCAGGCCTTACTTCGCCCCCACGTCGTGACCTCCCCGAGCCTTCGATTCGCGGCTTGCCGGCTCGGAGCGATGCGTCGAGGACGGCCTGACGAACACGGGAGACCTCAACCGCATGGACACCATGCCCGAGCCCGATGCCGCCCCGCCGCCCGACCCCGTCATGTCGTCGATCCGACGGGCCGACGTCGCGGCGCTCGAGCCCACGGTCGGCATCAATCTCTCGGGGGCGAGCCAGGCCGGCGCCGACGGCGGTATCGCCTCGAACAACCGGGGCGTGGACAGCGGCCATGGCTTCGGGCTGGCCCGGTTCGGCTCGGGAGCCGAGAAGATCCGGGGTGTCGAGGTCAAGGTCGGAGACCCGCAGTTCACGCTGATCTGGGACACCGAGGGCAAGCCCGGCTTCGGCGGCGAGCTCGATGTCGATAATCCCAAGGGATACGGACCCGAGAATATCTACTGGCTCGGGGAGGACGGCTCGGGAGAGAAGGGGCCGGGGCCGCCCGGCGAGTACAAGGGGTTCGTCGTCTGCTGGAGAGGGTTCGGCTGCGTGCCCAAGCCCACCCATTGGAAGGTCCGGATCAAGCATGATGGCAAGCTGACCGTCGCCAACGGCAAGCTCCGGGCCCTCAATGAACAGAGTAAGGTCTACACCCTGCTCGCCAAACCCCAAACTGAGATCGCCGTTGATACCAAAGAGACCAACTGATACCGGCTCCAAGAATTTTGTGCACCGATCTACTGATTTGAAATTTGAGTGATTTGAAATTTGAAATCTCAAATTGTGAGATCTGAACAAAGTGCACAAAATGTCTGGAATGCGTATGAGCCGCCGAGGCATCGATCCCAGGTCCTCTCGGGCTGCCGGAACCGGCTTCAAAACACGAGGGCGCCAACGACCCGCCAGGTTCGCCGGCGCCCTCGTGTTCAACCCCGAAATCGCTGTCAGATCTTTTATTCGGATTTTTCGCCGTCCGGCTTGATCGAAATCGTGATCGGGATGGGTCGCGCGCGACGCCGCTGATCATTCCAAATCCCCTGAGACATCGAGTCCGGGGGCGCTCTCGGCCGTCGCAAGATGCCGAGGCCGCGCGATCAACGGATCCTCGTCGGGGAGGGCTCGGTGACGCCCCGGGCGACGGGGAGCCAGCGATTCGGGTCGTCGAAGCGACTCTGAGGTCCGTAGGAGTCGCGCTCCGGGGCAGTTCGGTCCTGCTCCTCGTCGTCGGCCGCCGGCGGCGTGGAATCGATCTGGCCTGGGATCTGGACCGAGGGGGGCTTGCGCCGTTTCCGGAGCGTCTGGCCGGCGGGCCGGGCGGGCCCGGGGTCGCTCGGTTCCTCCCGCTCGCGGGGCGAGTTCGAGGCGCGGGCCTGGTCGGTTTCCAACCCGCGCCTCCTCAACAGGTCCTTCGCGTCGTCGAGCCGCGCGGCGAGGTCGCCATTGACCGACTCCTCCTGGACCAGGCGATTCTCGATCTCCCGGTTCTCGGACTGGAGCTTGTCGACCTCCTGGCGGAGCTGGCTGTTCTCCTGCTCGAGGTGGCTGACGCTGGCCTTGAGCGTCCCCATCGACAGGCGGTATCCGGAGAACGGGCCAGGTTGAGCGCAGCCGGAGAGCAGGCCGGAGGCGGCCAGGAGGGCGACGATCTTGGCGGGGTGGCCGGTCAACATGGCGGGACCTTGCCGCTCTCGGCACGGTGGGGTGGGTTCAGGAAACGTCCGATTCAGGACGAAGGCACGTTGGGAAAGCCTTCGGTCGCCTTCGAGGCATAGTCGGGTGGCGGGCGGTCCTCGGGGATCGCCGACGGCCGATCCTCGTCGTCGTCCCGGCCATCGGCCCCGCCGCGGCGCCGTCGCAGCGCGAGGAACAGGGTCATTGTCAGCGCCGTCGTGAGCGACCCGACCAGCGCGCTCAGCAAGATCACCAGGCCCGTCGTGCTCGTCAGGCTCCCCAGCCCGAAGGGGAACGAGACCGTCACGGGCGCACTGTTGACCCAGATGAACCAGAGCAGCAGGCCCAGGACTATCGCCACGGCGATCAGCCGGCGGTAGACCCAGAAATTCTTCACGACGGAGGGCCTGCGCCGTTTGTAGGGGGATGACATCGGAATACCTCGATCCTCCGGAGCTTCCGTTCGATCCGGTTGCTTGCGCGGCCTGACCCCCGGCCATGGAGGCTACTGTTCAAATCCCATTATCCACCAGAATACCATGCGGGAGACCTCGAAGTAGGATCTGGCCCAACCGGGCCAGATCCAGCGCCACGACAGCACCAGCGCGACCGCCGCCATACTCAAATAGGGGCCGAAGGGGATTTCGCGGTCGGCGCCCGTGATCTTCTGGCCGCTCAGGCGCTTCCCGATGAACGCGAGGACCTTCAAGGCGAGGTGCGCGATGGCGAAGAACGGGGCGAGGAAAAACGTCAGGACCGCGGCCTGCCAGCCGAGGAACGCCCCGATCATGGCCATCAGCGTCACGTCGCCGAACCCCATCGCCTCGCGCCGGAGCGCCAGCGTCCCGGCCAGGCGGACGAGCTGGGTCAGCAGCCCCCCCACCAGCAGCCCGGTCATCCCCACCCAGAAGCCTCCCGCGTGCGTCGCCGCGCGCGACGGGTCGGCGCGGATCTCGGGGAACGAGGCCCCCAGGCCGATCCCGACCACCATGCCGGTCACGGTGATCGCGTCGGGGATGATGGTCAGGTCGTAATCCACGAATGTCGCGGTGACCAGCAGCGCGATCAGGAAGGCGTGAGAGAACCAGCTCAGCAACAGCGCCGGCGGGATCTCGCCCCAGGGGTCCCTCGGTCCGAGGGCCACGTCGACCACGAAGGCGGTCGCGAACAGGACCCCCACCAGCGCCTCGACCATCGGATATCGCGCCGCGATCCGTCCGCCGCATTCCCGGCACGCCCCCCCCAGCGCGAGCCAGCCGATGATCGGGATGTTGTCGCGCGGCGCGATCGCCCGGTGGCACCTCGGGCAGTGCGACCCGGGCCAGATCACGCTCTTCTGCCAGGGGAGCCGACACACGCAAACATTCACGAAGCTGCCGACGACCGTCCCGATCGCGAACAGCCCGAGTCCTACCACGATCAGGAT
>JAFANO010000273.1 GCA_019232645.1 Planctomycetaceae bacterium
ATGGGGCTCCACGCACCGCACCGTCTGCCACGCCGCTGGTGAGCTCGCCCGTGATGAGGACGGGGACGGGTCCTGTGAGGTGCAGGTCAAGCCATCGCCGTCGAGCCTGGATCTGAACAAGTCGACGAAGGTTTCCCCCTCTTGGGAACGGGAATCAGGAGGCGATTGGCTCCTCGTGGGCAATACCTGTAGATCGGCTTACCGCGGCAGACCAAGGCCCGTCGCTCCACCTGGGCCGGTCTCGCACCGGTGGGTGTTCGATTTCGATGGGATCGATGACGCCACTTGCCTGACCGATGAAGCGGCGTCATTGTCTTCGTTGGGACCTCGGTCTGGACCGATCGGCGGAAAACCCGGTCCGCACTGCGGGCCCAACGTTGAGCCGCGGTGTCGACGGATTTCGAGCGGTCCGCCCCTGGTATCAGTTGTCCTGGCCCTGGGTCCCGTCCCAGCCTCCCGGTCACATGCATTGGCACAATAATTGCTAGGAGCTCAATCCTTGCCCTAGTGTCAACGCAGACCCCCAAGATTTCGCAATCCCGAGTCTTGACATTTTCCTGCCCATGGCAATAGCATGGCCCCTAAATGTCGATGAAGCGCTTAAAGCCGAATGATTAGCGAGAGCCCGTGGCGGGTCTGCCGCCGGGCCCCGTCTCCCGCCGATCCCGCACGCGGGCGGAATCCGCCGCCGAGCGTGGGGAAGTACCATCCTTCCATGGTCGCCTTGATCCTCCCTTCCATGATGGGAACACGGCTTGGCGCCCCTCACCGGGTCCTGGTTCAGTTAAGCATGAGCGATGAGATGAATTGAGGGTGAAATGCTTGACAGGCCATTCTGAAAAGGGGTAATTTGGCCGGACACTGCGGAACAGTGAAATTGGGAGAAAATGCTAGATCTTGGCGGTTCAGGTGTCATAATACACCCATCAGTCGCTCTTGCCCCGGATGGCAGGCGTTTCCATTTCGAATCACCTCGCGGGCGGAGTGCTCACCCCGGGGTGTGGCCCCCGACCGAGGAAGATCGGCTGAACCTGGACGATGAGAGCGAGTTGCCTCCGGGCGACTCGCGTCGCTGGGGTCGTGCCGAGGTCGACCGCGGGGTGGCCGTCGTCGCCTGGAGCGTCTCCCCCTTGCTTGCACGCCGATGAGCTCCTGATGGATCGACGCCCCGCGAGTAAGGGCGTGAGCACCGCGATCGCCGGAGCGCCGGGGATGTCACGTGCATGAGCGTGCCTTCGGGCATGAGTTTCGCCTGCTGAGCGGCCCGGCGCCCCTCCGGTTCCGGCACTTGGGCCGTATGCGCCGTCGTCCGCAACCCCGAGGAGACTTCCGTGATGTCGAACGGTCGTGTCGAGAGCGAAGCGGTCTATCAGGTCGTGGTCAACCACGAGGGGCAATACTCGCTCTGGCCATCCGACCGCGAGCCCCCCCTGGGCTGGCAGGGTGTAGGCAAGGTCGGCACCAAGGACGAGTGCCTGGCCTATGTCGAAGAGGTCTGGACCGATATGAGGCCGCTGAGCCTGCGGAAGACGATGGAGGAGTCGCGCTGACGATCGACACGGCGGGTCGTCACAGCGCGCCTCCCCCCTCGGGGTCGGTATGCAGGTCCATCACGCGCCCGCGACGATCATCATCGCCTCGGGATCTCCGGATCGAATCCGCTTATGTCAGTCATCCATCCTATGAGACCACACCTCAGCGATCCCATCTGCGACGCGGCCAGTTTCGTCGAGATCCTCAGGTGGCGGGCGACCCACCAGCCGGAGCGGTGCGCCCTGACCTTCGACGCGGGAGGTGAGGACGAGGGCGAGGGGACCGCGCTCGGCATCGCCGCGCTGGACCGCCGGGCGCGCGCGCTGGCTGCGCGGCTTCAGGAGTTGCGGCTCGCCGGAGAGCGGGCCTTGCTGCTCTATCCACCGGGACTGGACTTCGTGGCCGCGTTCCTCGGCTGCCTCTACGCCGGGGCCGTCGCCGTGCCGGCGTACTTGCCCCGGGTCAACCGGCCGATGACCCGGCTCCGCGCGATCGTGGCGGAGGCCCGGCCCGGGGCGGTCCTGACCACCTCGGCGCAAGGGCCCGACGTCCCGCGCTGGGCCGAGCAAATCCCCGAGCTCGCGGGCCTGCACCACCTGGCCACCGACGCGCTCGGCGACGACCGTGCCGACGACTGGCGCGACCCCGGGGTCGGGCGCGAGACGCTGGCCTTCCTCCAATACACCTCGGGCTCGACGGCCGACTCCAAGGGGGTGATGGTCACCCACGGCAATCTGCTGCACAACTCGGCGCTGATCCACCGCTGCTTCGAGTCGACGCCCGAGGGCCGGGGCGTCTTCTGGCTGCCCCTCTACCACGACATGGGGCTGATCGGCGGGGTGCTCCAGACCCTCTACTGCGGCGGCTCGAGCACGCTCCTGTCGCCGGTCGCCTTCCTGCAGCGCCCGATCCGATGGCTCCGGGCGATCTCGCGGACCCGGGCGACGATCAGCGGCGGGCCCAACTTCGCCTACGACCTCTGCGTCCGCAAGACCACGCCCGAGCAGCGGGCGGGGCTCGACCTGAGCCTCTGGTCGGTCGCCTTCAATGGCGCCGAGCCGATCCGGGCGGAGACGCTCGACCGCTTCGTCGAGGCGTTCGGGCCCTTCGGCTTCCGCCGCGAGGCCTTCCTGCCCTGCTTCGGCCTGGCCGAGGGGACGCTGATGGTCTCCGGCGGCCCGAAGTCGGCCCCCCCCGTCGTCCTGGCGGTCCGGCCCGAGGCGCTCGCGCGGGACCGGGTCGCCCTCGCCCCCGCCGACGACCCTCGGGCGCGGGTGCTGGTCGGCTCCGGCCGGGTCCCCGACGACCATGTGGTCGCGATCGTCGATCCCGAGGCCCGGACTCGATGCCCCGCCGACGGGGTCGGCGAGATCTGGGTCTCCGGCCCGAGCGTCGCGCAAGGTTACTGGGGCCGCCCCGAGGCGACCGAGCGGTCGTTCCGCGGCACCCTGGCCGACTCCGGCGAGGGGCCGTTCCTGCGGACCGGCGACCTCGGCTTCCTCCACGACGGCGAGCTGTTCGTCACCGGCCGACTCAAGGACCTGATCATCATCCGGGGCCGCAACATCTATCCCCAGGACGTCGAGTGGACCGTCGAGCGGTGCCACCCCGCGCTCCGGCACGAGGGCGGCGCGGCGTTCGCGGTCGAGGCCGGCGGCGAGGAGCGGCTCGTCGTCATCCACGAGGTCGAGCGCCAGGCCAAGGGCGAGGGCGTCGAGGCGCTCCTCCGGGCCATCCGCCAGGCCGTCGCCGAGGAGCACGAGCTGGACGTCCACGCCATCGCCCTGCTCAAGCCGGCCAGCCTGCCCAAGACCTCCAGCGGCAAGGTCCAGCGCCACGCCTGCCGCGAGGCCTTCCTCGAGGGCCGGCTCGAGGTCGTCGGGTCGTTCGTCCAGGAGGTCGCCGAGGCAGCCCCGGCCGCGCCGGCCGCCGAGGCCGAGGTCGCGTCCGAGGCGGCCGCCCCGGGCCCGGCCGGCCCGACCGCGCGGGCCATCCGGGACTGGCTCGTCGCGCGGCTGGCGACGACGCTGCGGGTCGAGCCGTCGGCGATCGACGTTCGGACGCCCTTCGCCGGCTTCGGGCTGGGCTCGCTCCAGGCGGTCGGCCTGGCGGGCGACCTCCAGGACTGGCTCGGGCGCCCACTCTCGCCGACGCTCGCTTATGAATATCCCACGGTCGAGTCGCTGGCGCGGCACCTGGCCGGCGAGCCGGACGGGGCGGAAGCCACGCCTGGCGTGGCGCGGGACGGCGAGGACGACCGGATCGCGATCATCGGGATCGGCTGCCGCTTCCCGGGCGCCGACGGCCCGGAGGCGTTCTGGCGGCTGCTCCGCGACGGCCTCGAGGCCGTCGGCGAGGTCCCGGCGGACCGCTGGGACGTCGACGCCTACTACGACCCCGACCCCAGGGCGCCGGGCAAGCTGAACACCCGCCGGGGCGGCTTCCTCGACCAGGTCGACCAGTTCGACGCCGACTTCTTCGGCCTCTCGCCCCGCGAGGCGGCGCGGATGGACCCGCAGCAGCGGCTGCTGCTGGAGGTGGCCTGGGAGGCGCTCGAGGACGCCGGGCAGGTGCCCGAGCGGCTGGCCGGCTCGCTCACCGGCGTCTTCATCGGGATCTCCACCAACGACTACGGCCGGCTCCAGTGGGACCTCGACGACCCGAGCGACGCCTACATCATCACGGGCAACGCGGCGAGCATCGCGGCCAACCGGCTCTCGTACCTGTTCGACTTCCGGGGGCCGAGCCTGGCGATCGACACGGCCTGCTCGTCGTCGCTGGTGGCGGTCCACCTCGCCTGCCAGAGCCTCCGGGGCGGCGAGTCGTCGCTGGCGCTGGCCGGCGGCGTGAACCTGATCCTCTCGCCCGAGATCGCGGCCAACTTCACCAAGGCGGGGTTCCTCGCCCCCGACGGCCGGTGCAAGACGTTCGACGCTGGCGCCAACGGCTACGTCCGCGGCGAGGGGGCCGGCGTCGTCGTGCTCAAGCCGCTGGCGCGGGCCCTGGCCGACGGCGACCCGATCGTCGCCGTGATCCGCGGCGAGGCTGTCAACCAGGACGGCCGGACCAACGGCCTGACGGCCCCCAACCCGCTGGCGCAGGAGGCCGTCCTCCGCGAGGCCTACCGCCGGGCGGGCGTGGCGCCGGGGCGGGTCCAGTACGTCGAGGCCCACGGCACCGGCACCTTCCTCGGCGACCCGATCGAGGCGAAGGCCCTCGGCTCCGTGCTCGCCGACGGCCGACCGGCCGGCCGGAAATGCCTCCTGGGGTCGGTCAAGAGCAACATCGGCCACCTGGAGGCCGCCGCCGGGATCGCCGGGCTGGTCAAGGTGGCGCTGGCGCTGACCCACAACGCGATCCCGCCGAGCCTCCACTTCGACCGCCCCAACCCGCACGTCCCGTTCGACGAGCTGCCGCTGCTCGTCCCGAAGGGCCTCGTCCCCTGGCCCGATCCGGACGGCCCGAGGCTGGCCGGGATCAGCTCGTTCGGGTTCGGCGGGACCAACGTCCACCTCGTGCTCGAGGAGGCGCCCAGGACGTCGAGAGCGGGCGAACCTCCCCGAGAGGATGACGTCCACCTCGTCCCGCTCTCGGCGCGTGGCCCGGAGGCGCTCCGGGCGCTGGCCCGGTCGTATCGCGACTTCCTGGCGACGA
>JAFANO010000368.1 GCA_019232645.1 Planctomycetaceae bacterium
GGAGTGCTCTTGGCGAAGAGGTAGTGGGTGATCGCGTGGACCTCGGCGTCGGTCTTGGGTTGGTCGCCGGGCGAGGCGTTGTTGGTCAACCCATAGAAGCGGGGCATCCGAGTGTCGGGGCGGAAGCCATGCGGGTTCTTGATCCACTTGAGCACCCACTCCTTCGAGGCCTTCGACCCGAGGTGAGCCAGGTTCGGGCCGACCTGGCGTTCGTCGGTCAGGTCGGGGCCGAACGCCCCCTCGCCCCCGATCGTGTGGCAGCCGGTACAGCCATAGCGGACGATCCGCTCGTAGCCGGCCTGGAGCTTGGTGGCCTGGGGCACGTCGGTCACCTGGTGGTGGCACTTCAGGCAGCTCGACTCCAGGAACCGCCGGGGCAGCATCGGCTCATCCCAGTGGTGGATCTCGTGCCAGTGATATTGGGCCTCCCACTCCTCCTTCTGCTTCAGGTCGTCGGGCTCGTGCGAGGCGTAGCTGAAGTCGGTCGCCGAGCCCTGGCCGCCGTGGCAGATGGTGCAGCCGAAGCTGTTGATCGGGTGCGGGCCGTTGCCGTCGAGGTAGAGGCCCGCCGGGACGACTTTCCCCTTGGGGTCGATCGTGGTGGCGCCGTCGGTCAGGTGTGGGTGCGCGGCGAAGACCGGCTTCATCGGCTCGCCGTCGGCGTCGGTCTCGTAACCGAGCCGGTCGATCCCCTGGTGGCAGGTGGTGCAGCGGTCGTACCGGGGGACGTCCTTGAAGTTGTAGTTGATCGTCAGCTCGGGCAGGCTGATCTGCTGGATCTTGGTCGGCGGCATCACGTCGAAGCCGGGCAGGCTTCGGAGCAAGGCGGCGATGCCGAAGTATTGCCGTCCTTTCTGCTCGATCGCCCGGGCGACCCGGTCCGCCTCGCGGGTCAGCCGCTCGCGCTCCTTCCTGATCTCATCGACGTGGCCGAGCAGATCCTCACGCTTCGCCTTCAGGTCGCGGAGCTTGGCGTCCTCCTTCTCGAACTTTTCCGAGAGGTCGAAGAGCTCCTTCTCGGTCGGGACGATCGTCGCCTCGAGGTAGGCCCGCGCCTCGCGGACCTCGTCGCGGTCGATCATGCCGTCGTAGAAGCTCCGCTTGCTGTCGAGCTCGGCCTTCTTGAACCTGCGCTTGGTGTCCAGCCCCTCGACCGTGCCGGCCTGGCGGTCGATCTCGCGGGTCAGCTCGCGGAGCGCGGGGGCGTTCTCCGCGGCGCGGGCCTCGGCGGACCGGGTCTTGTCGTCGAGGGCCTTGATCTGCGCCGCGTAGCGCTCCCGCTGCTCCTGGAGCTTCTGCGCCTCGGCGGCGCGGAGCTTGGCGTCCTCGACGTGCTGGAACTCGCGCTGGACCTGCTTCCAGGGGCGGAGGTGGTCCGCCATGATCATCCAGACGATCGAGAGCGTCATGGCGATCGACGTCAGCGCGAAGACGATGTGCAGCGTCGGCTGGAGCCGATAGGTTTCCTCGGATGCGGGCATGGGAGGCCGTCCTCATCGTCAAGAGGGCCGGATCGCCGGGGGTCGCGGCGGGATCGCCCCCGAGCGTCGCACCGACCCGGCCAAGAGCAGCGTCTCGAACAGAACCTCGGTCCCTCCGCCCGGGATCGCGGGCCGGCCCGTCCGGGCCCCCGATCTCTGCACTCGTGTATACGGGGGCCGCGGATCGACCACGCGCCGCCGGGCGGCATCAGGTCAAATGTTGAAGAAGTATTCCGGGATCGCGATGATGTACTTGAGGTTGATCGTCCAGCGGAGGACCATCTTGATCGGCAGGCTGGCCATGAACAGCAGCAACACCGCCAGCGCCGAGTAGCGGAGCCAGCCCCCCTGCGCGATCACCCGCTTGAAGAAGGGGATCGTCGCCAGCAGGGGGGGGACCAGGATGAAGTAGGCCAGGACGGCGACGATGCCCGGCAGCTCGCGGAGCAGGATGTTCGTCGGCTTGCTCGTCCCGATCAGCTCGATCCAGACGATGTCCGAGAGGTTGACGTTGTTCAGCGGGATCAGCTTGTGGAGGTCCCAGTACTCGTAGGGGCCGAAGAAGTTCCAGTTCGGCCCGCGGAGGAAGGTCCCCAGCAGGATCAGGATCACCCAGAGCACCAGGAAGCCGTACTGGAACATGATGTAGGCGAACTTGCGCTGGGTGATCGTGTAGTAGCCGTTGCCCGCCTTGTTGGTGTCGATGTAGGGGATCGCCATCAGCCCGACGATGATCAGGCTGGGGAGCACGACGCCGGCCATCCACGGGTCGAAGTAGACGAGCATCTCCTGGAGGCCGAGGAAGTACCACGGGGCCTTCGACGGGTTCGGTGCCGAGGTCGAGCTGGCCGGCTGCTCCAGGGGGGCCTGGAGCGCGATCCCCCAGATGACCAGGAAGATCGTCTGGGCGACCATCGCGATCAGCTCGGTGTAGACCAGGTCGGGCCAGGTCAGCGTCTTATCGGGATCGCGCTCCTCGAGGTTGGGCAGCCCCTGCGCCATCCGCGCGTCGTTGATCACGGCCCGGCGGAGCGCCAGCCAGTTGAAGAAGCCGACCAGGACGATCATCCCGACGATCGGCACGTTATCGGGCTTGGTCACGATGTCGCGGAAATCATAGTCGGTCATGCTCAGGCCGAAGAAGAGCAGCAACAGGTTGACGATCGCCCAGGCGACCAGCCCGTTGGCCAGGAACCGGCGCCAGACGAGCATGACGATGAATCCGAGGGTCGCGCCGACGAAGAAGGTGGTCGGCCCGGAGACGAAGTCGATGAAGTCGCGGATGAACAACGGCAGCGCGAACTGGCCGCCCAGCGCGTAGCTCAGGCCCATCGCCTGGAACATGACGGCGACGACGGCCCAGACCAGGGTCCAGAGGGTCCGGTCCATCGGCCGGCCCAGGCCGACGGCGGGCTGGTGGTCGTCGAGGCTCGGGCCGTGGACCTCGGCGCCCCGGCCGTGCCCGGCGTCGCGGACCTCGGAGAAGTGCGCCGCGTCGGCCCCCGCGGCGATCGCCACCATCACGTTGGCCAGGGCGCAGAGCCCGTAGGCCACCTTCAGCGCCTCGGGCAGATACTGGCGCCCCAGGATCAGCAAGGTCGCCAGGCCGTAGAGCCCGAAGAAGGCGACCATCAGCCAGTCGGGGAGCCGGCGGGTCCTGGGCGCCAGCCCGGCGCGCGACGCGCCCTCCGAGACGATCTCCATGTACGAGACGTAGGCCGCCGCCGCCGCGTTGAGCAGCGACGCCAGCAGGTAGTACCAGGAAAGGCCGGCCATCACGCCGGGGGTCATGTCGTGGTGCATGGTCGTCGTCGCCGGGTGTAGAGATCGGGCGTGTGCCCCACGCCGCCGGGTGGGGGCGCGGGCGCCCCTGCGCCCCGGGCCCTCGTCGTCCCCTCCGACATCACGTCGGGTCGCGCCCCCGTCACATCGGGCCGCTGATCCCGCCGTCCTTCCGGACCCGCCAGAAGTGGATCATGATCAGGAGCGCGGCGGCCAGCGGGATCGCCACGCAGTGGAGCACGTAGAAGCGGTTGAGCGTCATCTCGCCGACGCTCCGGCCGCCCAGCAGCGCGAACTTCGCGTCCGAGCCGGAGGTGATCAGGCTCACGCCGTTGAGCTTCAGGAGCGAGGCCCCGGGGCCCTCGACCCCCAGACCCGGCGTCGCCCGCGCCATGTTCGAGCCGACCGTGATGGCCCAGATCGCCAGTTGATCCCAGGGCAGCAGGTAGCCGGTGAACGACAGCAGCAGCGTCAACACCAGGAGCAGCACCCCGACCACCCAGTTGAACTCGCGGGGGGGCTTGTAGCTGCCCGTCAGGAAGACCCGATACATGTGCAGCCAGACCGCGATGACCATCGCGTGCGCGCCCCAGCGGTGCAGCTCGCGGAGGATGCCCAGCGTCGTCACGTCGCGCAGCGCCAGGATGTCATTGTAGGCGTGCTCGAGCGTCGGGCGGTAGTAGAACATCAGCAAGACGCCCGTGACGACCTCGACGATGAACAGGAAGAACGTCGTGCCCCCCATGCACCAGGTGTAGCTCAGCGCGATCCCCTGCTTGCGGACGCTGACCGGGTGCAGGTGCAGGAAGAAATTGGTGAGCATGACCACGACGCGGTTCCGCCGGTCGGTGGGCATCGGGTGGCGGAAGATACTCTTCCAGATCTGCGAGTCGTAGATCCTATCGGCGAAGGCCATGATCGTCCCTTTGGTGGCGGATCGGGGCGCCCGGGTGGTGGGGGGCGAGGGTCGCCGCCTCCCGGGCATCGATGGTGTCCCTCGGGTGCGTCGGCGGGCCGCCGGCTCCCATTCCTGCTCCCACGACGTCAGCGCGAGAGTGCGAGGAATCGCGCTGCGACGCGACGCGGACGGTCACGCCGAGATGAAGCTGTCGGGATCGGCCCACTGTCCCAGCTCCTGCTGGAACTTCTGGCTCTTGTCCACGATGATCTGGCCGTCGTCGGCCAGCGTGACCTTGAACCGTTCCAGGGGCCGGGGGGCGGGGCCTTCGAAGTTGACCCCCGAGATGTAGAAGCCGCTGCCGTGGCACGGGCACTTGAATTTCTGCTCGCCGGCCAGCCAGTTGGGCGGGCACCCCAGGTGGGTGCAGACCGACTGGAGGGCGTAGAGGATGTCGTGGCCGTTGTAGCGGGTCGAGCGGACGATCCAGAAGCCCCACTCGGCCTTGAACCGCTCGCTGACCTCCTCGGGCTCGAAGTTGGAGGGGAGGCCCACCTTGATCGTGCTCGGCGGCTCGGCCAGCACGTTGGGGAACATGAACCGGATCATCATCTGGGTGAAGGCGACGCAGCCGACCGTGAAGGCGGTCCAGGCGACCGCGACCCAGGAGACGAAGAGCGAGCCGATGAGGAACCCGCGGCGGTCGGTCCGAGCGACGGCCTCGGCCTCGGCCGGGGGCCTCGCGGGCTTGGGCAAGACCGTCTGCGGCTTGGCCTCCTTCTTGGCGGGCTTGGCCTCGGCGGTGGGCTTGGCCTCGGCCGCGGGCTTGGCCTCGGCGGTGGCGGTCGCCTTCTCCTTCTTGGCGGCGGTCTGGCGGAGCGCCTCGGCCAGGTCCTTCGGGTCGGTCATCTTCTCGAGGGGCGGGAGCACGCGGGGGGCGGCCTTGGCGGCCGGCGCGACGGAGGCGGCGGGCCTGGTCGCCGCGGGCTTGGCGGCGGCGGGGGCCGCCCCGGCCGCGCCCGAGCGGGCGGCGGCGAGCTTCTCCTTGAGTGTCAGCGGGCGGCCGGTCGGCGCCGGGGATGGAGGGACCGCGGGGGCCTCCACCTCGGCGGCGGGCTCGGCCGGCGGCGGGGGCGGTGCCGCGGCGGGCTTGGCGGCGGCCGGGACGGCCGCGCCCCCCGCACGTGCGGCGGCCAGCTTCTCCTTCAACGTGAGCGGTCGGCCGAGCTGCGAAGGCGTCGGGACGTCCGCCGCGGGGGCCGGGGGCGGCGCAGGGGCTTCGGCGACCGGTTCCGGCGCGACCGCCTCGGTCGCGGGCTCCTCAACCGGCGCGGGGGATGCCTCGGCCGGCTGCGCCGGCCCCCCCTTCCGCGCCATCTCCAGGATCTCTTTCACACTCGGACGTTTCGTCATCGGTCTATCCCAGCCTCTCGGGAAACCGCGACCTGGATCCGGCACGCAGCGTTGGGATGTGTACTGGAAGTGATATTGGCACAAATCTCGAAGCAAAGCCAGTGCCACGCATCGGGTCCGACCTGCACGCGCCAGAAGCCCATCGATCTCGAGACGTTCGGGAAATCAGGCCGGCAGCCGTGACCCACATGCCTTCCCAGCCCTGAGAAACCTCCCGAGAGAGGTTCCCGGTCCTGGGAATGGCCGGACGGAGGTCTCCATACATCGTTGATCGTCGAGAGCGGCGTCGCCGGCCGATGGCAATGCTCCCGGCTGCCTCCTCAGGAAAAG
>JAFANO010000508.1 GCA_019232645.1 Planctomycetaceae bacterium
CTGTGGTATACCACCGTGCAGCGTTGGTCCGCGGATGCTCTCCGGCCCTCCAGGAAGGGATTCACGCATGAACGGCAAAGAAACGATCCAGGCCGCCCTCGAGGCGACCCGCTCCACGCTCAACTGGTTCGTCAGCGACCTCTCCGACGCCGACCTGTTCGTGCGCCCGGTCCCGGCCGCCAACCACATCGCCTGGCAGATCGGCAACGTGATCGTCGGCGACCGCTGGCTCGTCACGTCGCAGCTGCCCGACGCGGCCTACCCGGAGCTGCCCGCCGGCTTCGTGGAGACCCATGGCCCGGACGGGACCAAGAAGGACGGCCCGGACGGGTTCCTGACCAAGGCGGAATACCTGTCGCTCTTCAACGCGGTCCGCTCGGCCACCATCGCCACGGTCGGCGGGCTCTCGGACGCCGACCTCGACCGCCCGGCCACGGGCAAGGTCGCGACCTTCGCCCCGACCCTCGGGCACGCGCTCCTGCTGGTCTCGAACCACACCCTGATGCACGCCGGCCAGTTCTCGGTCGTCCGCCGCCTGCTCGGGAAGCCGGTGCTGTTCTGATACGCATTCCGGATATTTTATGCTCTTTGTCCGGATCTCATATTTGAGATTTCAAATTTCAAATCAGCAGATCGGTGCCCACAATTCCGGGGACCCGCATGAGAGGCGTTCCGGCATCGTTTCTCGAGCCCCGATGGGGCGCAGTCAGGAGCCCAGGGCGCCAGAGACCGGCTGGCGCTCGCCCCAGTGAGTTGTTCCACCGAGGTTTCCCGGACGAGCGTCGACCGGGCCGGACGTACCCTCGCCTGTCCCTCCTGAACCACGGATGATCCGGAGGCGGTCGGCGATTGCCTGCACGGATGTTTAGAAAGTGGACGAGGTTGGGCGATGGCGAAGCATATTTTCGTGACCGGCGGCGTGGTCAGCTCGCTGGGGAAGGGGCTGACGTGTGCCTCGATCGGGATGCTCCTGGAGCACCGCGGGCTGCGGGTCCGGCTCCAGAAGTTCGACCCGTACATCAACGTCGACCCGGGGACGATGAGCCCGTATCAGCACGGCGAGGTCTACGTGCTCGACGACGGGGCGGAGACCGACCTCGACCTCGGCCATTACGAGCGGTTCACCGACGCCCCCCTGACCCGCGACTGCAACTACACGACGGGCAAGATCTACCTGTCGGTCATCAACAAGGAGCGCGAGGGGCGGCACTACGAGGGCCGGACCGTCCAGGTCATCCCGCACGTCACCGACGAGATCAAGGCGGCCGTCCGTCGCCTGGCCGGCGATGACGTGGACGTCGTGATCACCGAGATCGGCGGCACCGTCGGCGACATCGAGAGCCTCCCCTTCCTCGAGGCGATCCGCCAGTTCGCGCTCGACGTCGGCCGCGCGAACTGCCTCTACATCCACCTGACGCTCGTCCCCTACCTCAAGGCGGCCGGCGAGCTCAAGACCAAGCCGACGCAGCACTCCGTCGGCGCCTTGCGGCAGATCGGCATCCAGCCCGACCTCCTCATCTGCCGGACCGAGCACCCGATCAGCGCGGAGGACAAGGACAAGATCGCGCTGTTCTGCAACGTCGAGCGCACGGCGGTCATCGAGGAGCGCGACAAGGAGTTCAGCATCTACGAGGTCCCGATCAGCCTGGTCAACAACGGGCTCGACGAGATCCTGGTCAAGCGGCTGGGCCTGAAGACCAACCCGCTCGACATCAGCGACTGGCGCGCGATGGTCAACCGGGTGCTCCACCCCGACACCGAGGTGACGATCGCCGTCGTCGGCAAGTACATGAAGCACCGCGACGCCTACAAGTCGGTGTTCGAGTCGCTCGACCACGCGGGCATCGCCAACCGGGCGCGGGTGGTCGTCCGCCGGGTCGAGGCGGAGGAGGTCGACCGCCGGGGGGCGGCGGGCCTGCTGTCGGGCGTCGACGGCATCCTGGTCCCCGGCGGCTTCGGCATGCGGGGCATCGAGGGCAAGATCGAGGCCATCCGCTACGCGCGGACCCGCGGCATCCCCTTCTTCGGCATCTGCCTGGGCATGCAGTGCGCGGCGGTCGAGTTCGCGCGGAGCGTGCTCGGGTTCGAGGACGCCAACAGCACCGAGTTCGCCCAGGCGACCCACCATCCGGTCATCTCGCTGATGGAGGACCAGTCGACCATCCGCCAGCGCGGCGGCACCATGCGGCTGGGGGCCTGGCCCTGCGTCCTGAGCCCCTCGAGCCTGGCCCGCCAGGCCTACGGCGTCGACGAGATCCGCGAACGGCACCGGCACCGCTACGAGTTCAACAACGCCTACCGCGAGGCGTTCGTGGCCGACGGCTTCATCCCGACCGGCCTGAGCCCCGACGGCTCGCTGGTCGAGATCATGGAGATCCCCGACCACCCTTGGTTCCTGGCCGTGCAGTTCCACCCCGAGTTCAAGTCGAAGCCGATCAAGTCACACCCCCTCTTCCGCGACTTCATCGCCGCCGCGCTGAAGCATCGCGAGGGCAGCCGCACCGAGGTAGAAGCACGGCCCGCAGCCGGATGACCCTCGACGGGGGTAAGGAGCTGTCAGGAAATCACTTGAATGTTTTGGCGGTCCCGGGTGGCTGGGGTCTCGTCTTCGAGACCCCGGTTGAAGCGTGGTCGTCGGCTTGATCCGGGGTCTCGAAGACGAGACCCCAGCCACCCACGGATTCCAGAGATTTCGTGCGCTCAGTCTGCTGATCGGGAATCTCAAATCTCGAATTTGAAATCCGAACAGGGCGCACAAACTCTCTGGAAGGCGTATCAGGCCTTCTCGGCGGGATCCTTGTCGTCGATCCAATCGCCTTCGAGCTTCTGGTAGGCGGGCGGCTCGAGCAGCGAGCCCTCGGTGCCGGCGTGCCAGCCGATGACCTGATTCGGCTTGCCGCGGAGCTGGCTCCGCTCCTCCCAGCGCCTGGCCCACGAGGTGTCGGCCTCGCAGACCTCGCCGGTCCCCTTGTCGAAGAGGAGGGCCTTGCCCTCGCGGTACGACCGGACGCCCATGTTGACGGTCGCGATCGCGGCGTAGCCGGTGTCGGCCGTGCAGAGGGTCTCGGGGTTGCGCGAGCGGACGCACTCGAGGAAGTGTTGCCAGAAGGCGCGGGTGTCGTCGCGGGGCGGCTCGACCCGGACGTGCTCGACCCCCTCCTCCGCCTTGGTCTGGTTGGCGCCGGGAGGCGCCGGGCGGTTCGACAGCTTCTCCTGCTTGATGTCGAAGCCGTCCCCTGTGAACAGGATCGAAGCGGCGTGGCCGTGGATGACCTCGGGGAGCGCGTACTGCTCGCTGCACATCGTGGCGGTCACGATGATCTGGAGCCCCTCGTCGTAGTCGGCCACCACGGTCGCGACGTCGGGCACGTCGCGGCCGTCATACTCGAGGTAGAGACCGCCGCCGCCGACGACTCGGCGCGGGAAGCGGACGCCGACGGCCTGGATCAGGTGCGTGAGCTGGTGCACAAACAGGTCGGTGCACATCCCGCCGCCGAACTCCCAGTAGCACCGCCACTGGGCGAACTTCGCCCGGTTGAACGGCATGTCGGGCGCCAGGCCGAAGTCGACCCCCAGGAACATCCGCCAGTCGACGGTCTTGGGGCTCATGTCCTCGGTCAGGGCATAGTAGCGCCACTGGCCGACCGAGCCGTTTCGGTAATACTGCGTGTGCGCCTGCAGGACGTGGCCGATCCGGCCGGCGGTGATCAGCTCGTTGGCCCTCCGCCACTTCGGGTCGGCCGTGGACTGGACGCCGACGGTGAAGATCTGCTTGGTCTTGCGGACCGTCTCGGCGACCCGACGCGCCCCGTCGATGGTGTGGGTCATCGGCTTTTCGCAGAAGACGTCCTTGCCCGCCTCCAGCGCGTCGATCGCCATCCTGGCGTGCCAGTGGTCGGGGGTGGCGATCACGACCGCATCCACGTCGTCGTTGTCGAGGACCTTGCGGTAGTCGACCTCGGCCTGCTCGGCGCCGGTCTTCGTCTGGGCGTTGACTCGGTTCTTCTCATAGACGTCGGCCACGGCGACGATGTCGACCGGCTTGCCTTCGTCCTTCATGTCGCGCAGGACCTTGATGTGCACCTGGGCCCGACCACCCGTGCCGAGGATCGCGAAGTTGAGCCGGTCGTTCGCCCCGTTCACCTTCCCGATCGCGGGATGGTCGAAGGTCCCGACGGCGATGGCGGCACCGGTGGCCACACCCGCCGTCTCCAGGAAACCACGTCGCGTCACCGTCCTCGTCTCACCCACGTTGTCGACTCCGGGGGCTCAGGGGAGC
>JAFANO010000621.1 GCA_019232645.1 Planctomycetaceae bacterium
GCTGCTCAAGATCGAGGCGCTGGGGCTGTCGTTGGAGGCCCGGGACGCCGAGCGACCCCCGGCCGCCGCGTCCGGCGCGCGGGCCTTCCGGTCGTCGCTGGAACTGTCGGGCGTCACCTACGCCTACCCGGACGGGGACGGCCAGAAGGGCTTCCTCCTCGGCCCGATCGACCTGTCGTTGCGCCCGGAGGAGATCGTGTTCCTGGTCGGGGGCAACGGCAGCGGCAAGACCACGCTCGTGAAGCTGATCACGGGCCTTTATGCCCCGGACGCCGGGATGGTCCGGCTCGACGGGCGGCCCGTCGGCCCCGAGCAGCAGGACGAGTACCGCCAGCTCTTCTCGGTCGTCTTCGCGGACGGCCACCTGTTCCAGGCCCTCCTGGGCCTGGAGTCTCACGACCTCGACGCCAGGGCGCGGAGAGGCCTGGCCCGGGTCGAGCTCGACGGGCTGGTCCGGATCGAGGCCGGGGCGTTCACGACCACCGAACTCTCCCAGGGCCAGCGCAAGCGGCTGGCGCTATTGACCGCCTGCCTGGAGGACCGGCCCATCCTCGTGCTCGACGAATGGGCGTCGCACCAGGACCCCCGGTTCAAGCGGGTCTTCTACCTCGAACTCCTCCCGGAGCTGAAGGCCCGGGGCAAGACGCTCGTGGTCATCTCCCACGACGAGGACTTCTTCCACGTCGCCGACCGCATCGTCCGGCTCGACGCCGGCCAGCTCCAGCCCCTCGATGGATCCTACAAGGTTCTCCAGGACAATTGCCTCTAGGTCACATCCGCCATGAAGAAGCTCCTGTTCATCATGTTTGTCCTCTGGGGCGGAGGCGCGGCGGGCCTCTGGTACTGGAACGACCTCCACGGCCAGCGCGTGGCGTTCCGGACCGCGACGGTCCGTCGCGGCGACCTGCTGGCCACGATCAACGCCACCGGGACGCTCGAGCCCGAAGAGGTCGTGGACGTCGGCGCTCAGATCGCCGGCGCGATCCAGAGCTTCGGCCAGGACCCGCGCGACCCGAGCAAGCCGATCAGCTACGGCTCCCCGGTCGACCAGGGCACGGTGCTGGCGAAGCTCGACGACGCGCTGTTCAAGGCGCGCGTCGACCAGGCCAGAGCCAACCTGAACAAGGCCGAGGCCGACGTGCTCCAGTGGGAGGCCAAGCTGAAGCAGGCCGAGCGCGAGTACGATCGGGCCAGGAGGTTGCAGGCGCGGAATAACATCTCGCCGCAGGAATATGACACCGCCCTGGCGAACTGGGAGATCGCCAAGGCCACCCTGGCGCAGACCCAGAGCGCGGAGGACCTGGCGCGCGCCAACCTCGAGGAGGCGAACGTCAACCTCGGCTACGCGACGATCCGATCGCCGGTCAAGGGCGTGGTCCTCGACCGCCGCCAGAACATCGGCCAGACGGTGGTCGCCAGCCTCAACGCGCCCAGCCTCTTCCTGATCGCGAAGGACCTGAGCCGGATGGAGATCTGGGCCTCGGTCAACGAGACCGACGTCGGCGCCATCCACGTCGGCCAGGGGGTCCGCTTCACCGTCGGCGCCTTCCCGAACGAGACGTTCCGGGGCCAGGTCGCGCAGATCCGCCTCAACGCCAGCATGACGCAGGGCGTCGTGACCTACACCGTGGTCGTCGCGGTCGATAACGCGGGAGGTAAGCTCCTGCCCTACCTGACGACCCGGGTCCTGTTCGAGGTCGAGGAGCGGAAGGACGTCCTGCTCGTCCCCAACGCCGCGCTGCGCTGGCAGCCCCTGGTCCAGCACGTGGCCCCCGAGGCCCGCGCCGCCTACGCGACGGCGCTCCGCCAGAAGGCCAGGGACCCGAAGGCGGCCGGGGATAAGTCCGGGGCGAGCCCGCGCGTCCAGGGAATGCTCTGGGTCAAACAAGGCGACTTCGTCCGGCCGGTCCCGGTGGACGTCGGCCTGACCGACGGCGTCACGACCGAGATCATGGGGGCCGAGCCCGGCGAGGGGTCGGAGGTGGTCCTCGGGCAGGTGCAGCCGGACGAGGAAGTCTCCACCCCCTTCCTGCCGAAGCTCAAGAACGACAAGGCTCAGTAATGGTTCGCATCATGATGTGCAGTCACATCGCCATGGGAGAGGGTTGACATGGCGTCCATCGCGATCTGCGTCTGGCCCCTGCCGAGCTCGCTCCTGAACGCGGTCAGCCTCGCCAAGCGGTTGCGCCGGCGGGGCCACCGGGTCTGCCTCATCAGCAGTCCGGACGGGGAGAGTTACGCCCGCGCGGGGGACATCGAGTTCGTGACGGTGCTGGCCGACCTGTTGCCCGCCGGCAGACTTGCCGAGATGGCCCGGTCCCTCGCGTCGGTCTCCTACCTCGCCCTGCCGCGCGAGATGCGCCGCATCACGCGGCAATTCAGGCCCCACATCCAGCGCCTGCTGGCGTCCGACCCGAATGAGGTCGAGCGGGCGCTCGAGCAGGTCGCCCCCGACCTGCTGCTGCTCTTCTCCGACACGCCGCTGACGTCGGTGGCCGGGCCGATGGCGCTGCGGCGTAAGATCCGCTGCGCCTACGTGACGCCGATCTTCTATCACCATCGCGACCCGGCCTCGCCACCGCTGACGAGCGGCCTCGTGCCGCGGCCGGGGGCGTGGAGCCGCTGGCTGGTCCGGCTGGCCTGGGCGCGATTCCTCCTGGCCAGGAGCGTCCGCGAGGTCCTCGACGTCGCGCTCGATCTCGACGTCGACGTGAACCAGCTCCTGCGCTCGCATTGCCGCCGGGCGGGTTGGCCCGGCTGGCCGCCCGAGCGGGACTGCGTCCTCGCGCCGATGCTCCGCCTTCCCGAATTCTTCCTCACGCCTCGCGAGCTCGAATTCCCGTTCGAGCCGCGCAACGGCACCGACTGGCTGGGCTGGGCCGTCGACGACGAGCGCCCACAGGAGCCGTTCCCGTGGGAGCGCCTCGATCCGTCGCGGCCGCTGGTGTACTGCTCGGTCGGGACGCTGCTCTACCTGCG